>JAIBBF010000017.1 GCA_019694795.1 Flavobacteriales bacterium
GGTAATCGATACGATGGCAAGGATATATCACTCTTTTACGATTGAAATTACGGATCAGGCTTTTGTTTCCGGCGAATTTCAGTATAAGCAAACCGCAATAGTTCATTTTCTGAATCGCAATCAGAAAATTATTGATACTGAAAAATACGGAGTAGCCGACACCAATCTGCTCTATCAAACGCTGCACGACGAGGGAATTTTGGATCTCAGCAATTGTTACGTAAAAAATTTCTCGCTTAACGACTACCGCTCCCGCTTCGATATCGGTAAGCTGGATGTGGTGCACATTAAATCGTTTTCTGCCATCAATACCTTTTTCGACAGCGAGGACATCAGCGATTTTTCGCATGCCGAATTTGATGGTGTTTCGGCGGATTTTGTGAACACCCACTTTGCCAATGGAGCAGTTTCCTTCTATAAATCGAAATTTCACGATATAGATGTCGATTTCTCGAATGTGAATTTCGGAATGGAAAACGTGAATTTCCAGTTTACTTCATTTGGGAAAGGCAACATCAGTTTTGAAAATACCGTTTTTGGGGATGGAGATGTTTCTTTTGTGAATACCTCATTTGGAGAAGGGAAAGTCAACTTTAAGAATGCAGATTTCGGACTGGGGAATGTCGATTTCCACTTTGCGCGATTTGGAAAGGGAGATATCAGTTTTGACAAAGCCAATTTCGGTGGAAAAAAAATCGATTTCAGGAGAGTGGAATTTGGCGAGGGAAAACTGGAATTTACGCGGACTTATTTTGGCGACGGAGAAATTTCATTTGAAGAAAGTGAAGGCGGTAAAGGACGGAAATCGTTTAAAAAAGCCATTTTCGGAAATGCGAATGTATCGTTTGAACTTTGTCATTTCGACGAAGAACTGAATTTTGAAAACGCCGAATTTGCCGGTGGAAAAATCAATTTTTTTAAAGCACAGGTAAAAGGGATTTCTTTTCGGAATTGCCAGTTAAATAACTACCTGGATTTGCGTGTTGACCGTTGTGAAATTCTGGATCTTTCCAATACGATTATCAAAGACATTATCGATTTAAAACCCGGATTTTCGAAGGTTGAAATCAGTACACTTTTATTAGTCGGAGCCCGTAATCTGGGTAAGATTTTTATTGATTGGGAAGAGAATAGTGTTTATCATTTAATAACGAGTCAGGCCGACAGCAGCGCGCTCGAAAAAGCAGAACAGTTCCGCATGCTGAAGGAAGACTTTAATGCGAGTGGTCAGTATAACGACGAAGATGCCGCCTACGTTGAATTCAAACGTTTTGAATTAATGCATTCCAAAGCCGAACGCATTCGTAAACATCCATCGCAAAAGTGGATGATCATTTTTTCTACTCAATTACAAAAACTGCTTTTCGATAAAATGGGATTGTACGCTACCTCTCCCATCCGTGTATTAAGCAGCATGCTCGTTGTGTATTTATTTTTCACCGCTATTTACGCCCTGGTTCCCTATACCGGCTGGGGAGAAATACAAACGGGACTCAGCACTCCGGAGCCGCTCAGTCAGACTATCATTTCATTTTATTTTAGTGCCGTTACTTTCTTCACCATTGGTTATGGCGACTACTTCCCTTATGGTTTATTACGGTGGATTGCCTGCGTGGAAGGATTTGCAGGTGTATTTATGATGGCCTATTTCGTGGTAGCCTTTGTGCGAAAAATGTTACGCTGATTAGTGGAACCAGTAATAGATTTTTTTCATCCATTCATTGTTAAAGGCAATTAATCCTTCTTCCGTTTTCCACCATTCGTATTCCTTGTATTTAATGCTTGGAGCACCCACCAAACAATATTCAATTCCCGAATCTTCCAACTCATTATCGAATACCGATCGCATACGGGATGTGTGGTAGAGCGATGACAATAACATGATTTTTTTTAATCCGTGTTCCTCACAAAAACGATGAATCACTTTCGCTTCTTCGAGTGTAGAAGTGGATTGATTAATCACAATAATATTCTCCTTTGGAATACCTTCTTTTTCCAGGTAAAAAGCCGTGGCCTCTGCCTCGGTCATTTTCGTCCCCACCGCCTCCAAAATAGAAGGCACATTTTCTCCGGTGCAAACAAAATAGCTGGCAAATCCTTCTTTATACATTTTTAAAGCATGCTTACCCCGCTCCAATGAACCTCCTCCCATAATGAAACAATAATCCACTTTTTCCGGTTCATCTGCAGAAATTAAACAAGATGCCATTCCGCGCATAATGGGAAAACGCAGCAAGAATAAGATCACGATTATACCCAGGTAAATACTCCAGCGGATCATTCGTCTGCGATGGAAAAAGTTCCGGATTAGGTCCATCACCCTGGTGGTCCAATTTTTCATTCCGTAAATTTAAGCAATGTGTACGCTTCGTATATTTAAAACATGAAACTGAGCAGCGATTTTTTTATTGACGAAAACGTGGTGGATCTGGCACAACAACTTTTAGGCAAGGTGCTGGTTACCCGAATCGATGGGAAAATTACTTCGGGTATTATTTCAGAAACCGAAGCCTATAACGGAATTTCGGATAAAGCCTCGCATGCCTATGGTGGAAGAAAAACCGCCCGGACTTCAACGATGTATGAAAAAGGAGGAATTTCATATGTGTACCTCTGCTATGGAATTCATCACCTGTTCAATGTGGTTACGGGTCCAAAAAACAATCCGCAGGCCATTTTAATTCGTGCCATTCAGCCACTGGAAGGTAAGGAGGAAATGATGCGGAGGAGAAAATCGAAAAAACTCAGCACCGGTGGACCCGGCACTTTAAGCCAGGCATTGGGAATTGGAATACAACATAATGCCATCTCACTTTGTGGTCCGCTGATTTATATCCGGGATGAAAACATCCGTGTATCTCCTTCTTCCATTGCTATTGGTCCACGCATCGGGGTTGATTATGCCGGAGAAGATGCATTGCTCCCGTATCGCTTTTTATTGACGAAAGATTATACGCATTAGTCAACAAGAGGGCATTTCGCTTGTTTTATCCTAGCTAAATCGCACGAAAAGGTTAATTTTGCAATTCACTTCAATTCATGGGTACACAGGTTAAGCCGTATAATCAGAGTCAGGGTAAAAAGGAGCAGGTTGCTCAAATGTTTAACAACATATCCGGCAAATATGATTTTTTAAATCATTTCCTCAGCATGGGTATCGATCACCTCTGGAGAAGAAGGGCGATTGGTATGTTGCGTAAAGAACAACCAAAAGAAATGCTCGATATTGCCACCGGTACCGGTGATTTTGCCATTGCAGCCTTAAAACTGAATCCGAAAAAAGTGACCGGCATAGATATTTCCGTAGGCATGCTGGAAAAAGGCCGTGAAAAAATGAAGAAGAAGGGCTACGACGACCGTATTGAAATGCTGGAAGGCGATTCGGAAAATCTTCCATTTGCAGATGCTTCGTTTGATGCCATTACAGTTGGATTTGGCGTACGTAATTTCGAAAATCTGGAAAAGGGATTAGGCGAAATGCTCCGCGTTTTGCGTCCCGGTAAAACCGCCATCATTTTGGAATTTTCCAAGCCGCGTCGTTTTCCCGTTAAACAAAGTTTTAATTTTTATTCGCGCCGTGTTATTCCTTTTATCGGAAGAACCATATCTAAAGATAAAGCGGCCTATACCTATTTACCGGAATCGGTTGCGGCATTTCCGGAGGGACAGGACTTTCTGGATATCCTAAGCAAAGTGGGATACACCGATGTAAAATCCAGAACGGTATCCGGTGGAATTGCCACTATTTATTCGGGCAGAAAAAAATCTTAAGCAACAAAGTCATGATTTTTTCGTTTCTGAATCCGGAGGTACGCAATTGCATGAATGAGCATCATTTTTGGAAGAAACAAATTATCCTGATTGTATTTATTCTTTTTATCCCCTTTTCTATCCGGGCTCAAAAAGAAAAAGTAAACAACCTGCGGAATTTCGATAACAAACCTTATCACTTTGGTTTTATTCTGGCTTACAACTCAGCCAACTTTTATATGGATTTGTACGATGTATTTCCCACATCCGATTCATTGATGAATGTCACCTGCGAAAAACAACCCGGATTTGATTTGGGTCCGCTCGCCTCATTGAATTTCAGCAAAAACATTTCTCTTCGTTTTATACCCGCTATTTCGTTTCAGGACCGCAAGTTGCTTTACGATTATTACAAATACAAAAACGGAAAACTGCAACACGATTACGTAACACGCAGAGTGGAATCTACCTTCATCAATCTTCCGCTCAACCTGAAATTAAGAACCGACCGCGTAAATAATTTCGCTGCTTATGCCGTTTGTGGTTATCAGTTCAGCATCGATATGCAATCGCAAAAAAATGTAAGTAATAGCGGACCTCAAGCCATTGTAAAAATTAAAAACATTGATCAGGCATGGCAAGTAGGTGGCGGACTGGATTTTTTCCTACCCTATTTTAAATTCGGTGTTGAATTAAAATTATCGCATGGTATTCCCAATCTTTTAATTCAGGACGGAACCATGTATTCGTCTCCAATCGACAAACTGCGGAGTAAGACCTGGTTATTGTCGCTCACCTTCGAAGGTTAAATACTGTGGCACGTACCTTACAACTTTCAGTTCTTCCGGAAGACACGCAAGATGATGAGCATTTGCTTCGTGCCATTGTACGCCAAAATGGAATTCCTCAGCATGAAATCGGATCGTTTCATGTGGACCGCAAATCGGTGGATGCGCGAGGAAGAACCGTTAAATTTCAACTAAAAGTTACTGTGTATTCACCCGGTGAAATTCCGGATGAAAAACCTTTTGTATTTGAAGGGAAAAATGTTTCGAATGCAGAACCGGTGCATATTATCGGGGCTGGACCAGCAGGATTATTTGCGGCTTTGCGTTTAATTGAATTAGGTAAAAAACCAATTGTATTTGAACGCGGTAAAAACGTGCGAGATCGCCGCAGAGATTTGGCCGCCATTAACAAAGAGCATTTGGTGAACCCCGAATCGAATTATTGTTTTGGTGAAGGTGGTGCAGGAACCTACTCCGACGGAAAACTGTACACGCGTTCAACCAAACGAGGTGATGTAAACCGTATTCTGCAATTATTGGTTCACCATGGTGCAGGCGAACATATTTTAGCAGAAGCTCATCCGCATATTGGTACGAATAAACTTCCTAACATCATTGTAAAAATCCGCGAAACGATTTTGGCACACGGAGGGGAAGTCCACTTTAACAGCAAACTCACGGATATTATTTTTTCGGGTGATTCGATTCGTCAAATCGAAATCAACAACAATGAAAAACACGATATCAAGTTTTTAATTCTGGCTACGGGTCATTCTGCCCGCGACATTTTTTATTTACTCGACCGCAAAAAAATTCTCATCAAAGAAAAACAATTTGCATTGGGCGTGCGCGCAGAACATCCGCAGGAATTAATTGACCGTATTCAATATCATTGCAAGGTCCGTAATCCCTATTTACCTCCTGCCTCCTATTCACTCGTTGAACAGGTGAAAGGTTTAGGTGTATATTCGTTTTGTATGTGTCCGGGCGGAATCATTGCCCCCTGCGCTACGGGTCCCGAAGAAATTGTCACCAATGGTTGGTCGCCCAGTAAACGCAACAATCCCTTTGCCAATTCCGGAATTGTAGTGAGTGTATCCGATGAAGAACTTGCTCCCTACCGAAAATTCGGTGCATTGGCAGCGCTTAAATTTCAGGAAAGTGTTGAACGGATGTGCTGGTCCACCGCCGGAAAAACCCAAACTGCTCCTGCGCAACGCATGGTTGATTTCAGCAGAAAAAAAATCTCTGCCGATTTGCCCTCATGCTCCTATCAACCCGGTATTGTTTCTACCGATTTACATCAGGTTTTACCACAGGGAATAGCGCAACGTCTTGCACAGGGATTTGAATTGTTTGGTAATAAAATGAGAGGCTATTTTACCAATGATGCTGTATTGGTAGCTCCTGAAAGCAGGACATCTTCCCCCGTTCGCATTCCACGCGATAAGGACAGTCTTCGTCACCCCCAACTCATCAACCTCCTTCCATGCGGAGAAGGGGCCGGATATGCCGGCGGAATCGTTTCTGCGGCCATTGACGGAGAACGCTGTGCGGAGTCCTGCATTTTGAATTCATAGTCGAATAGCGGATATTGCATTCATGATTCGGAAAGATATTTTACAATTCATCGTTATTGCATTTGGACTCGCATGGATTATTGCCTGGCTATTATATGTAACGGGGACAACCTACGGCGGATTATCTTCCCAGATTCTGGTGGCTGTTTATTACATGTGGGCTCCTGCAACGGCTGCTATCCTTGTTCATTCCTTCGGTAAAAAAGAAGCGTTAAAATCCATCGGCTGGAATTATGAATCGCGCACCAATGAATGGTTGTATCTCACACCAATGATTGTTACCGGTACCTATCTTTTATACCTCCTTATTTTATTCCTCGGCGGAAATGTATTTTGCATTGAAGGGTTTGGTCACCTCGATTTTAGCAATACTGCTCTATCCATTAAAATGTGGGAACTCAGCGGGGCGGATCCTTCTACACCGGCAGTTAGTTTACCTTTTCCTGCATGGGGAATGTTTATTGTTACCTTTTTCACGGGATTAATGGCGGGTTCCACCATCAACCTGGTGTTCACCTTTGGTGAAGAATTAGGCTGGCGCGGATTTTTACTTAAGAACATTCAGCATCTCGGCTTTTGGAAAACAACGTTCATTAGTGGAATCATTTGGGGATTATGGCATGCTCCATTGGTGGCTATGGGACATAATTTTCCGGGAACACCCATCTCTGGAATTTTCATTATGACGGCCGGTTGTCTGGCCCTGACTCCCCTGTTTAATTATGCGATGCATAAAAGCGGCAGTATTCTTATTCCCTCCGTGTTACATGCCATCATAAACGGAACCGTTAATGCTACGCAACTTTATTTATACGATAACGATCCGCGTTACACCCACTTTTTAGGATTGGCCGGAATCATCAGTATTTTAATTGTTACTGTGGTCATTTTCCTTTTGGATCGAAACTACATTTCAACATTCAGTTCCTATAATCAGGAAAAATTGTCACAACCCACCGAGTGATAAAGACATTTTTTCATTCTTTGGAATGAGGAACCTGTAAATATTTCCGCTTTTTTCTATTGGCACATCCCTTGCGCAATTCCATTTCAGAGATCGCGAACTCTTGAACGTTAAACATTAAAAAAAAATCACCATGAGCCTGATTAGAAAATACAACAGCTTTCCATTTTTTCCGAGCGTATTCGACGATGAACTTACACGCTCGATGAGCAAATGGCCCGGCACTATGCATTATAGTGCAAGTATTCCCGCAGTGAATATAACAGAAACAGAAAATCAATTTCAGATTGAAGTTGCAGCTCCGGGAATGAACAAAGAAGATTTTAAAGTGGAGCTTGAAAACAACATTCTCACCATTTCTTCAGACAAAGAAGAGAAAAAAGAAGTGAGTGACGAAAAAGGAAAATTCACCCGCAAAGAATTCAGTTATCATTCCTTTACACGTTCCTTTTCCATTCCAGAAAAACTGATTGAACAATCGAAAATCAGCGGTAAATATGAAAATGGAATTCTGCAAATTCTATTGCCGAAAAAGGAACATCAGATTGAAAAACCGAACAAACAAATTCAAATTCAATAAAGAAAAGGGGGCTCAGCCTCCTTTTTTATTTTCTTGCCCGCGTCATTTCCCGTTTACCGGGCGGGCCAGGCAATGTTTCCACTGTAAACCCCGCCGTTTTTAAATTGCGTTTTACTTCGCCTTTTGCGCAATAGGTTACCAATACGCCTCCGGTTTTCATTAGAGAATAAATTTTTTCGAAAATAGAAATGGTCCATAATTCCGGCTGAACACGCGGTGCAAATGCATCATAAAACACAAGATCTGCATTCTCAATTCCAATTATCTCTTCAATTCCTTGGTCCATTTTCTCCAATGAAAAGTATTCGTCCAGTTTCACCGTTTCATTCCATTGGCAGGTGTGAAGCTGTTTAAATTCATCTTCCATTGCTACTTTTTCACCATAGTGCAGTGCGGAAAAAATGCTTTCATTCAATGGAAATTTTTCGCTGCTGCAATAGTGTATTTTCACACGGTGACTGCGTGCAAATTGCCAACTGAGCAATGCATTTAATCCTGTACCAAATCCAATTTCCAAAATAGAAATGGAGGACTGTTGGTGGGAAATAGGTTTTAATCCCGCATCAATAAAAACATGCAGCGATTCGGTAAGTGCTCCGTTTACGGAATGATAGGTTTCATCCTTATCCGGCAGATAAAGTGTCACCGTTCCATCAGCGGTAAGTACCGTTTCAATAGTGGATTGATTTTTCAGAAAAAGGTCGTTTTTACGATGCAACGGTTCAAATTTACCGATAAAAGGAACATGGATAAAAGCAAGGGTTTAAAAGGTGAAATAGGCAACACAACCCTTCGACACAGGCTTACGTTTTAAGAACAAATGGACATTAAAACGATAAGCCATGACTGATAAATCAACCGCCTATGCTTTCCTTGTGATTGGGATTTTCACAATGATCGCGATCTTTGTGTGCTAAGCACGCTCTCTCCTCTATCGATATAGATTCCCGGTTCGATGAATTTTCGACCGGGATTTTTGCTTTTGTGGGATATTAGTTTACATTTATAGGGTTAACAATCAACCACAACCAAAAAAAATTTTAGTTATGTCAATTGAAAACTACTACAACATCGTAGAAAATTGCATCCGCAATCTCGGTGTTGACCCGGCTCTTTGCCGTGGCGAAAATCCCGGACAATGGAGTCTGGTTAAAGGATCTGCAAAAGTGTGGATCGATGTATGGTATATTGAAAGAGAACAACGGGAATACATCCAGGTGATGTGTCCTGTGATGGAAGTTAACACTTCTAATCCACAAGATTTATACAAAGAGCTTTTAGAAATCAACGATAAGTTATTCGGATGTGCATTTACCATTTACAACAATTGGGTATGGTTAAAAGTCATTCGCGAATGTGCAGGTATCGATGAAGCTGAAACTTCTGCAATGATTCTGAGAATCGGAAATTACAGCGATCAGTACGACGATTACCTCATTGGTAAATACAGCACTGCATCTGCAGGTAATCAGGCACCCTGATTATTCCCAACGCATTGAGAAAGCCATTCCCCCCGGAGTGGCTTTTTTTTTACCGCTTATCCAAAAATGAACATTTCTTATTTTCCCTTTGTTATTTTTGTCGACATGAAGTTTCTCCAGGCGATAGGGCTATTTCTTTTGGTACTCACCTCTTATGCACAGGGTGAGAACAATCAGCGCTCTATCCGTGCCACGCATTCGGGAACTAAAATTAAAATCGATGGTGTGCTGAATGATTCCATTTGGCAAAACAGCGAGAAGCAAAGTCAGTTTTACCAACAATACCCCTTCGATTCATCACGTGCCGTTTCCCGCACCGAGGTGATGGTCAGTTTCGATGATGAACACCTTCACATTGCGGCCATTTGTTATGATGATTTACCGGGTGAACACGTCATTCAATCGCTTAAACGCGATTACGATCCCACGCTCAGCGATGGATTTTATGTGTATATCGATCCCTTTTCGGATCAAACCAACGGATTTGTTTTTGGTGTAAATCCGCATGGTGCGCAATTGGAGGGACTTTTACAATATGGCGGTTCCATGGGCATTTCTACGGTTTGGGATAACAAATGGTATTCGGAAGTAAAGCAGTATCCCGAAGAGGGAAAATGGGTGGTAGAAATGGCTATTCCGTTTAACACTCTACGTTATCCGGAAAAAGTTCTGGAATGGAAAATCAATTTTTGTCGCTACGACCTAAAGCGAAACGAAATCTCCGTCTGGTCGCGCGTGCCCCGGAATTTTCCTCCAACATCATTGGCCTTTACCGGAAATCTTCAATGGGAAAAATCGCCCGAAAAAAAGGGTGCAAATATTTCGCTGATTCCTTATCTCATTGGAACAGGATCGCAGGATTATTCCGGAAATAATAAAGCGGAAGGGAAACCCAATGCGGGTATGGATGCAAAAATTGCGGTGAGTTCATCCCTCAACCTCGATCTCACTGTTAATCCCGATTTCGCCCAGGTAGAGGTGGACCGGCAGGTTACCAATCTTTCGCGTTTTAGTTTGTTTTTTCCTGAGCGAAGAAATTTCTTTCTCGAAAATTCCGATTTATTTGAGCGCTTCGGATTCCGACAGATTCGTCCCTTTTTCTCCAGGCGGATTGGTCTTTCCAACGGAAGAGCGGTGCCCATTTTATTCGGTGCACGTTTAAGCGGAAAAATAAACCGCGATTGGCGAATTGGTGTAATGAATATGCAAACCGAGGGCGGATCGCAGGAGGGATTAAATCCGCAGAATTATTCGGTTGCGGCTGTCACTTACCAATTAAAAGGAAGATCTAATCTATCTGCCATTTTAGTGAACCGGCAGGGATTTGAAAAGAACAGTGTGAATTGGTCGGACTACAACCGTATTGCGGGTATCGACTGGAACATTGCTACGGTAGATAATAAATTAATGGGAAAATTATTTTTCCATCATTCCTTTTCGCCCGATCAAAAAGACAATGCCTTTGCGCATGCTTCGTGGTTGCATTATGAAACACCGAAAGTCACCTTTGAATGGAATCACGAATACGTGGGGAATAATTATGCAGCCGAAACCGGATTTGTACCGCACATTGATTTTTACAATCCGAATACCGGCGAAATTGAAAAGCGTTCGTATTTGCGTTTAGAACCCTATGCATCGTATTCGTTTTATCCGAAATCTGCCATCGTTAATAATCATGGTCCAGCCGTGTACATGAGTCAGTATTTCGACGGCACCTACAAACAAAATGAGCGTTTGTTATCCTTTCAATACATTGTCAATTTTCAAAACTCTGCCATTGCCGGTGTAGAAGCGAATAACAATTTTGTGTGGTTGTATTTCGATCAGGACATCACCTTTTCCGATAATACACCTGTGGCTGCGGGTGCTTATACCTTCAATAATTTTTATCTCTATTACAATTCGAACAAACGGAAAAAATTCAGTTTTAATTCGGGACTCGAATACGGTACTTATTATTCGGGTACAAAATTCACTTTAGAAGAAAGCATCAATTTCCGTAAACAACCCTGGGGAATTTTCAGTTTAACGGCCCAATACGATCACATTGTGATGCCTGAAGGATATAAGGATGTTGAGTTATTGTTGTTATCACCGCGGGTGGATTTATCATTTACAAAATCCTTGTTCTTTACCACTTTTGTGCAGATCAATACGCAAATAGAAAATGTAAATATCAATTCCCGTTTACAATGGAGATTTCGTCCGATGTCGGACCTCTACCTGGTTTACACCGAAAACTATAATCCCTACAACATCTCCATTAAAAACAGAGCTCTGGCGGTGAAATTGGTTTGGTGGATTAATGTGTAATAAAGCGAAAACTACAGCGTAGTATTTTTCCATTGATGAACATAAAATTCAGCCGCTTCCTGTAATCCGCGTTCCAAATTATATTCCGGCGCATATCCCAACACTTGTTTTGCTTTATCAATGCTGGCCAGCGAATGTGGAATTTCGCCCACACGTTCCGATTTATAAACCGGAGAAAGATGCGCCACGTCGGGTTGATAGTGTTGTAAAATGCTTTTTAAATTCCCGATTAAATCATTCAGCGTTGTACGTTCGCCATAAGCCACATTAAACACTTCACCGAATGCATTGGACTCCGAAGTAAATGCTGCTTTTTCGTTGGCTTGAATTACGTTTTTGATATAGGTAAAATCGCGCGAGTTATTTCCGTCGCCATAAATCTCGGGCGATTGCTTATTGAGCATTAACTGAATAAATTTCGGAATTGCCGCTGCATAAGCCCCGTTTGGATCCTGGTTTTTTCCGAACACATTAAAATAGCGCAATCCGATTATTTCCATGCCGTACAACTGATGAAAAACACCGGCATATAATTCGTTGACGTATTTGGTAACCGCGTAGGGCGATAATGGTTTTCCGATGTTCTCTTCCACTTTCGGTAATTCTTTGCTATCGCCATAGGTGGATGAACTGGCCGCATAAACAAAACGACGAATCCCTTCGCGATGGGCCGACTGCAACACATTGAGAAATCCACTGACATTAATTTCGTTGGTAGTAAGCGGATCGTTAATGGAACGGGGCACCGAACCAAGTGCAGCCTGGTGAAGAACAATCTCCATTCCTTTCACCGCTCGTTCGCAGGTGGAATAATCGCGGATATCACCGGTGATTAATTCAAATTGCGGATGCGAATAAAAGTCGGCAATATTAGAAGGTTTTCCGGTGAGGAAGTTATCGAGAACACGAACGGAATGTCCTTTAAAAAGAAAATACTCAACCAGATTTGAACCGATAAAACCGGCACCACCTGTGATGAGTATTTTCTTTGAATCAGTCATGAACGACCGAAAATTTATTTTGCGTAGTTAACAGAACGCTTTTCGCGGATAACAGTAATTTTTACTTGTCCGGGATAGGTCATTTCCGTTTGAATTTTCTGAGAAATATCGAATGAAAGTTTGTCTACATCCGTATCGCTCACCTTTTCACTTTCGCAAATCACACGAAGTTCTCTTCCTGCCTGAATTGCGTAAGCACTACTCACTCCGTTATAGGAAAGCGCAAGTTGTTCCAGTTCTTTAATCCGTTTAATGTACGACTCAACAATTTCGCGACGTGCGCCAGGACGAGCACCTGAGATGGCATCGCACACCTGCACAATGGGGGCGTAAAGTGTGGTCATTTCTACCTCATCATGGTGAGCTCCGATAGCGTTGCATACATCCGGTTTTTCACCGAATTTTTCGGCGAGTTTCATACCCAGAATAGCATGTGGTAATTCCGGTTCTTCATCCGGCACTTTCCCGATATCGTGCAGTAATCCGGCACGCTTCGCGATTTTGGGATTGAGTCCGAGTTCCGAAGCCATAATGGCGCACAAATTGGCGACTTCACGGCTGTGTTGTAATAAATTTTGACCGTAAGAAGAACGATACTTCATCCGACCCACCATGCGGATTAATTCAGGATGTAAACCATGAATTCCAAGGTCGATAGTGGTACGTTTTCCGATTTCAATTATTTCTTCATCGAGTTTGTGTTTGGTTTTAGCCACCACTTCCTCAATACGCGCAGGATGGATTCGTCCGTCGCTCACCAATTGGTGCAATGCTAAACGGGCAATTTCGCGGCGAATAGGATCGAAACAGGATAGGATAATGGCTTCCGGCGTATCATCCACAATAATCTCAACTCCGGTTGCTGCTTCCAGCGCACGGATATTTCTTCCTTCGCGGCCGATAATTCTTCCTTTCAATTCATCATTTTCGATATTGAAAACAGAAACTGCATTTTCTACTGCTTGTTCGGTAGCAACGCGCTGAATGGTTTGAATTACGATACGTTTCGCTTCTTTGTTTGCGGTTAATTTGGCTTCATCCATGATTTCTTTCACGTGAGCCATTGCATTGGTGCGTGCTTCAGCTTTGAGTGCTTCAACCAATTGCGCTTTCGCCTCTTCTTTGCTGTAACCGGAAATTTTCTCGAGTTCTGATACTTGTTTCTGATGTGCTTTATCGAGTTCTTCCTGACGCTTTTTAATTTTTTCGTTTTGAGCATTCAATTGCTCGCGCTGATTGAGAATATCCTTTTCGGTGCGGGTAACGTCTTCCATTTTTCTGGAGAGTTCCTTTTCCTTACTTTTAATTCGGTCTTCAGCACTTTGAATTTTGCGATCGCGCTCGATCACCGCTTTTTCATGTTCTTCTTTGAGTTGAAGAAACTTTTCTTTGGCCTGGAGGATTTTGTCTTTCTTGATGTTCTCGCCTTCTTTTTCTGCTTCGCGGATTAATTCCTGACGTTTGTTTTTCATAACGCCATTTAGAATAACCCACACCAGAATTCCGCCGAGAACCAGTCCTGCTCCGATACCAATCATTAAACTCACTGGTTCCATTTGTGTATATAAAATTTTAGTTCAACAAAGGCTGATCATTCACCTTCGAAGCAGAACACGTGCAGAAAATCAGAGACGCTCCAGATAAGCATCGAGCATGCGATTCACCTCCTGCAATTCGCTTTGGTCGGCAGGAACATTCTCCCCCTTTTTATTGCGCAATTGTGTAGCGAGCTGAAGAGCGGTCATGGCTAAAAGATCCTGAATATCTTTTACTGCGTAATTCTCCTGAAGCATACGAATGTTATCGTTGACTTCCTGCGCAGCCGCACGAATCAATTCCTCTTCTCCCGGATTCACCGAAAGTGGATAGGTCCGTGTACCGATTTGGACTTTTATGGAGATTTCGCTCATAGTGACCTTTACTTGCTCAATAACGTAATACAGTTATCGATTTCCCGCATGAGTTCATTGATCTTCGTTTTCATCTCGACCGATTTCTCGTCCGACCGGTTCAATGATTCAGCGTTTTTTAGCACTTCCAGATTTTGAGATAAACGCGCGATTTCGGATTGGCGCTGGTCGAGTTCGGTATGAAGCTGGCGAATAAATTGCTGCAACTGTTCGCGCTCGGACTCCAATGCGGAAAGCCTGCCCTGCATTTGGCCGGCAGTTACTTTCAGTTGTTCACAATGGTTGATGAGATTTTCAACCTTTGTTTTAACCGAAGTACCCAAATCACCTGATCCTGTCATCGTTAGTAACTCCTAATCGGGAGTGCAGATACAAAGTTAACAAAGGGTAGCAATAAGCCCAACTTTTTTAGGTCTTTCCTGTGGAAATCTTAAGCAGCAAGGCATTCAGGCATAATTCATGCTGGGGTATTTTTGTATCACCCCTGGTGACGGGCAGTAAAAACAGATCGATTCTCCAATGAAAACCAGATTTCTATATAGCAAGCGCATGTTGATGGTCCTCAGCATAATGATGTTTCAACAAGTTTATGCACAAAACTATCCCAAAGGCTATTTCAGATCTCCGCTCGATATCCCCCTTTACCTCTCCGGTAGCTTCGGGGAATTAAGGGCTAATCATTTTCATACGGGACTCGACATCAAAACCCAGGGCGTGGAAGGCCTGAAAGTGTATGCCGTGGCCGATGGATACGTTAGCCGAATCAGGGTATCGCATTATGGGTACGGACTGGTGATGTACATCAATCACCCCAACGGTTACACGAGTGTATATGCACATTTGAGTCAGTTTAACACGGTACTTGGGAAATACGTGAAGGATAAGCAATATGAACTGCAAACCGAGGAAATTGATCTGGATTCGCTACCTGAAGGAAAATTTCCGGTGAAAAAAGGTGAGGTCATTGCCTTATCGGGTAATTCGGGAAGTAGCGGTGGACCCCATCTCCATTTTGAAATTCGTGAAACAGCAACGGAAAAAGCCTTGAATCCATGGTTGTTTGGTTTTGACATCAAAGACGATGTTCGTCCCACTATTCATGATATCAAAATCTATCCTTTATCCGACAAAAGCGTGATTTCGGGTCAAGGCCAGGAAAAAACATTTTTAGCAAAAGGAAGTAATGGTCATTATCAGTTGAAAGATTCGGTGGTAAAAGTGAGAGGTGAAGTCGGATTTGCCATTCACACGATTGATCTGACCACCGGCTCGGGAAATTTATGCGGTGTGTATGAAGTTGAATTATACATGAACGACAGTTTACTCTGGAAACAACAAATGTCCTGCATCGACTTTTCCACCAATCGCTACATCAATGCGCATATGGATTATCTGGAACATCGCGACGACAAAAGCAGTTATCACAAATCATTTATCAGTGGCAATAATCAATTAGAAATTTATCCCGTTAAAGTGAACAATGGCTGGGTGACCATTAAAGCCGGTGAACGAAAAAAAATGAAGTATGTGGTGAAAGATATTAAAGGGAATTTATCGCAATTGAATTTCACCATCGAAAGTGATTCCACCCTATTAAAAACTGAAAAAGCTGAACCATGTAAGGCACCCAAATCGGGTGAATTCGGATTGTTTCCCATTCACTGGGATCATCCTAACGTGATTAAGTTTATGGATTTTGAAGCTTTGATTCCCATTTTCGGTATCTATGAAAATCAATGTGTAGTGGTAGAACGATTAGCCCGGAGAACAAATGCTTTGTCCTTCACCTACAAAATCGGCGACCCGAACAAACCGATGCAGGATTATATGGAAATTGCATTACCAACGGATAGTATTGCCGATTCGCTTCGTGCATTTGCTTTAGCGGTTTACATCAATGGAAAAGGAAGAATCAGTTCGGAAGGCGGTAAATGGGAAAACGGACATTTAAATTTTAAAACCCGAAGTTTCGGAAGTTATGCAGTTATGCTGGATACCGTTGCACCTGTGATTAGTCCCGTAAATATTTCGGAAGGGAAAAACACTGCTGCACTAAAAGAGCTGCAATGGAAAGTGGCCGATAATTTATCCGGTGTTGCACAATACAGTGCGTTTATCGATGGGAAATGGATTTTACTTCATTACAACGTTAAAAAGGGAAGTCTGCATTTAAACCTGCAGGAAGAAAAATTGGAAAGCGGATCTCACCGTGTTGAAATTGTTGTGAAGGATGAAAGGGGAAATCGTGCTACATTTGCCTGCAGCTTTACACGATGAGTCAGGAAAAAATTTTATTGGTCGTTTTAGGTCCCACCGCTTCCGGTAAAACCGATCTGAGTATTCGATTGGCATCTTTTTTTTCGACCGAAATCGTATCTGCGGATTCCCGGCAAGTATTTCGCGAAATGAAAATCGGAACGGCGCGTCCGGATGAATCCGAGTGGCAGCATGTTCCCCACCATTTACTTGGTCACCGCTCCATTCACGAAACCTACAATGCCGGCATTTTTGAAGAAGAAGCTTTGGCCTGCATTGCATCGATCCACCAAAAAAACAAGACGGCGATTTTATGCGGTGGAACGGGTTTTTATATTCAATCGGTACTCGAAGGTTTTGATGATGTTCCCTCGCGCGATGAAGAAATTCGTTCGAAACTGACGCAGGAATATGAGTCGGCCGGAATTGAATTCCTGCAACAAAAACTACTGCAATTGGATCCTGCTTTTTATCAGGTGGCCGAACTGCAAAATCCACAGCGATTAATTCGCGCATTGGAAATTATTTTAGTAACGGGCAAATCGCCATTGGAATTACGCAGCGGAAAAGCGAAAGATCGTCCATGGAGAAGCATCTACATCATGCCTGATCTTCCGCGTGAAGTTTTATATGACCGGATCAATAAACGGGTGGATCAAATGATTGAAGCGGGAATGGAAAATGAAGCGAGGAATTTATTTCCTTATCGACATTTAAATGCTTTGCAAACGGTAGGTTATTCGGAATGGTTTTCTTTTTTTGAAGGTGAAATTTCGAGAGAAAAAGCCATTGAACTTATCAAACAACATACCCGGAATTATGCTAAACGTCAACTGACCTGGTTCAGAAAATTACCGGATGTTCATCTGGTGGATCCGCATTTACCGATTGAAAAAATTGTTCAACAAATCGGATTATAATGCGGAATTGGTTTGCTTCGTATAAAAACATCGACCGCTCTGTTTTTCTATTGATCATTGCAGAATGTTGTCTGCAATTAATCAATGCTGCTTTTATGTTGATTTTATTAATCTACATGCAAAAAAGCGGCTATCCCGATTATAAAGGCGCCGATTTTATCAAGTACCGATTCCTCTCCGTTTTATTGTTTTCGGTACCGGTTGGATTGTACATCCGCAACCGCCCGATTCGTCCCTTGTTTTATTTTGCTTCACTGGTAGTCCCCATTTCTTCTCTGGTTATTTTATATGCGGTGGAACATCATTACGACTACCTCATATACGGCGCTCAATTCATTTGGGGAATAGGATTTTCCTGTATACAAATTGCAGCACTTCCTTACATACTCCGGAATTCGAGTCCGGGCACCATTACCGAAGGGATTTCGTTGAGTCATGCCACATGGAGTATCGCCGGATTATTTTCCGGAATTTTAATTTATGCATTGCATGGTTATGATCCCGTTTCATTTCATGAACGGAATTTACTTTTTCTGTTTGCCATTGCCGGATTCGCTGCTGCATTGTTTGTAGCGATGATGGACAAAAACGAAAAACTGAATGATCCGGAAGCTGTGGATTCGGAAAAAAATAAAAATTACGACTGGAATCTAATTATTGAAGCATCAATTCCGATTGTGATTATTGCCGTTGGAGCAGGATTAACCATTCCGTTTATTTCTCTTTTCTTTTTTAATATACATGGCATCGATTCGGATCGTTTTTCACTGATTGCTGCACTGGCATTGGGTTTAGTGGTTACCGGCACCATGCTCGTACCTCAGATAAAAAATCGTTTAGGTTATCGTTTAGCTGTACCCCTCACCCAATCGCTCGCCGTGCTTTCTCTTATTGCTCTTGCATTTACCGAATTGTGGAAAGGAAATTCCTGGGCATTGTATCTGGCGATTTTCTTTTATGCTATTCGTCAACCTCTCATGAACATGGCAGGACCAATGACCTCGGAAGTCACCATGAATTACGTAGGCAAACGCAACCAGGAAATGATGAGCGCACTCAGTGCCAGTATTTGGAGCGGGAGTTGGTTTATTAGCGCCTACATGTTTGAACTCCTGCGAAAAAACGACATCAGTTACATGAGTATATTCCTCATTACATCCGGTTTATATGCAGTGGGCATTATCGCTTATGTACTTTTATTCCGAAAGCACGAGCAGAAAAATGCATGAAAATTATTTATGGATTACATGAATAAAATTTCTGCCCAAATCATTGCACTGTAATATTTGTACCTACATTTGTCGCGATGAATAAAGAGCGCGTATTACTGATCATGCTGGCCAGCCTGCAGTTCACCAACATTATTGATTTTATGATTATGATGCCTCTGGGCAAACAGATCATGGAGCTTTTCCGGATAGAGACTTCGCAGTTCGGTGTGGTGGTGGCTTCCTATACGCTTTCGGCATGGGCTTCGGGTATGGTGGCTTCTTTGTTTTTAGATAAGTTCGATCGTAAATCATCCTTGTTGTTTACATATTCCGGATTTATCACCGGTACTTTTTTATGCGCACTTGCACCCAATTATGAATTGTTGGTAGGAGCGCGGATTCTGACCGGAATTTTCGGCGGAATTTTAGGTGCTCAGGTTTTAGCCATTGTTGCAGATACGGTTCCTTTTGAGCGAAGAGGTACTGCAATGGGGATTATTATGGCCGCTTTTTCACTGGCTTCTGCATTGGGAGTTCCTATTGGAATTTTTATTGCCAAACACTGGAACTGGCAAATGCCTTTCATTGTAATCGGATCGTTGGCATTTATCATCTGGATCATTGCTTTTTTTGTACTTCCTTCCATGCGGGCACATTTACAAAATGTGAAAAAAGAAAGTCCCTTTTTACTTTACAAAACCGCTTTCACCAACAAATATCAGCGCAATGGTTTGCTCATGATGATCATCATGATGTTTGGTCACTTTATGATTGTCCCCAACGTTGCCACCTACTTGCAGTACAATGTTGAGTTCAGCGAAGAAAGCCTGATGTGGGTTTATCTCTGTGGTGGAATAATTTCGATTTACTCGAATCCTTTAGCGGGACGTTTAGCGGATAAACATGGTAAGGAAAAAATATTTATTGTGTTTGTCCTCCTCACTACTCTCCCTGTTTTTCTCATCACCCATTTGGGTGTGGTTCCGGTTTATGTAGCAGTTGGAATTACGACTTTGTTTTTCGCTTTTTCGGGTGGAAGATTTTCTCCGGCTCAGGCTCTGATTTCGGAAACGGTAAATCCGCAACACCGGGGCAGTTTTATGAGCTTTGTTTCCGCCATGCAGCAATTGGGTGCCGGACTAGGCGCTTTGATTGCAGGCATCATTATGAGTACGGGTCCCGACAAAAAAATCCAGGGTTTCAACGTGGTAGGTTACGTGGCCATTGGGGTAACCCTCTGTTCCCTCTTTTTCATCCACCGGATAAGGCCTCCCAAAGCCTGATTTCGTCAGGATTTATAAGCCTTTCATAAGCCTTTCAACAGAGGTTGAAAACTTTCTGCATCCCGTTCCCTCATTCCTTCGTCTTAGGTGTAACAAAAGCTCTAAATCTTTCGTTTAGAAACTGTAAAGCCTAAAATCAGACATATAGAATGAGGCAGTTAAAAATCACAAAACAGGTTACTAACCGTGAGACTTTGTCTCTCGACAAGTATCTCCAGGAGATTGGACGCGTTGAGTTAATCACCGCAGAAGAAGAAGTGGAGCTTGCTCGCCGTATCAGGGAGGGTGACCAAAAAGCATTGGAAAAACTGACCAAAGCGAATCTTCGTTTCGTAGTATCGGTTTCCAAGCAGTACCAGAATCAGGGATTGACCCTGCCGGATTTGATTAACGAGGGGAACCTTGGTTTGATCAAAGCCGCACAGCGTTTTGATGAGACCCGCGGATTTAAGTTTATTTCTTATGCCGTATGGTGGATTCGTCAATCGATTCTTCAGGCCCTTGCAGAACAGTCGCGTATTGTTCGTTTGCCGCTCAACAAAATTGGTTCGATCAATAAGATCAACAAAGCATTTGCAAAGTTGGAGCAAACCTACGAACGTATTCCGACCGATGATGAATTGGCAGAAGTATTGGAATTAACCCCTGAAGAAGTTAAACAATCGATGCGGTATAGTGGTCGACATGTATCCATGGACGCTCCTTTAAAGGAAGGCGATGACGACAGTTCGAGCATGTATGATGTATTGGTTGGAGAAGACAGTCCGAGTCCCGAAGGTGGATTAATCAAAGACTCGCTTCGTCGTGAAATTGAACGATCGCTCACTACCCTCACTCCCCGTGAAGCAGATGTGGTGCGACTTTATTTCGGATTGGGTGGAGAACATCCTTTAACCCTTGAAGAAATCGGAGAACGTTTTGATTTAACCCGCGAACGTGTTCGACAGATTAAAGAAAAAGCGATTCGTCGTTTGAAACACACTTCGAGAAGTAAATTATTAAAAGCTTATCTCGGTCAGTAATGATTTTCTTAAAACAAATTTTGGCAATGGCATGTCTGAGCGGCATGCCATTGATCTTTTCAGCAATGATGGTGCACACCAATACGACAGGTCCGATTTCTTCGGACGGGAAAATTGAATTAAAAGCCTTTGAAAATAAAAAAGGTAAAATCACTGAATTCAGTGATTATTATTTCAACACCGGTAAACAATCCTACTTTATTCAACCCTGCGGAAATTCCTTATTCAGCAATGGAGTGATCCGCAGAATAGTTGGAGAAAAAATTCACATTATCGGTGAACTAAAAAACGGACAATGGGATAATTGTTCCAGTGAAATGGTTCAAAGCAGAACCGGGGAATACCTCATTATTTCTACGATTGAATTATTGAATGATCCGGAATATTTTATTTCCGACGGAAGCGGAAATGCTTATGATTTGCGACAAAATCAAATTCATTATATCCCTGTAAAACCCGAAAATTCTTCATCTGGAATGTATTCGGGAGGCGAGGAAAAAACAACTTCGATTGATTTGTTATCCTACCTGGATTTACGCGATCAGATAAAAACGCTGTGCATGGATAAAGCATTGCACATTAAAAATCGCGTTAAAGGAAGCGTGGGAATTCGTTGGAAGGAAAACAATAAGATAAAATCGGTGATTGTTTCCGACGAAAGCGGTGCAAAAATTCTTCAATCCTTAAAATCGGCTTTACACGGAAGATAAGCTTGCTTTATGTATTTTTGAAAAAATACTCCTGCATGCGTTTTATCTTTTTATTGCTTTTGAACATTTCATTTCTGCAACTACATGCACAATCGAAATTGTTCACGATTAGCGGATCAATTTCTAAATCAACCTACACTGTTTTAAAGCACCAGAAAGTTGAATTCGGCTTGAAACCGGATCCTGCCATCTTGCATCAGATTGAAGATTATCTAAAGACAAAAAAAGGTGGTATCAATCCTTATGCAGAGGAAGATATTACCATTCGTTGTTCTTTTTTATCTCCCTCCGGAAAAGTACGTGAAATCGACGCCTTTTATTTTGTTCCCTATAAACGCGATTTGAATCAAAATAAATGGAACAAGGATAGTACCTCTACTCCATTCCGCATTCGCTTTGCACCCAATGAAACCGGAAAGTGGGCCATGGCTGTGCGAATCATGATAAAAGGTGAGGTAAAAGAAATACTTCCTGATTTCAACTTTCAGGTAGAGGCATCTTCCTCCAGAGGTCATCTCCAGTTACCCGGGAAAAAGAGTCCGAATCAACGCCAGCTGATTTGTTCGGAAGATCAAAAAAGTTTTTTTGCCATTGGAGAAAACATCACCCATTCCAACTACATCCAACTCGACCCGATCAGCCATGAACGTCATAAAAAATGGATTCGTCAGATGGCCGATAATGGCGGTAATTTTTTGAGAATGGAATTTGGAGCTCAAAATTTTTTAATCGACTGGCTGGATCTGGAGGATTATTCCGGAAGAATGAATTACGCCATGGCTTTTGATGAAATTGTGGATTTATGCAGCGAGCGCGATATTTATTTTATCATGTTTAATCACCATGTTGAATACGATGCAGCGGAAGTGGATAAAGGCTGGCTGGATCGTCCGGTACAATGGAAAAAAAATCCCTACCACACGCAATTGGAAATTGAAAATTCGGAGGACGTATTTACTTCTGAAAAGGCATGGACCTATTTAAAACGCAGGTACCGATATATTTTTTCCAGATGGGGATATTCGCCACAATTCAGTATTTACGAATTTTCGGAAGGCGATAACGTATTCGGAAAAAATGCAGAAGGAAAATCGAAATACCACAACGATAAATCGATCCGGAAATCCTTTAATGAATTTATAACCCGGCTTAAAACATACATTCAAAAAGACCTTGGCTATTCGGAAAAAATAGTAGGCGTTAGCTTTGCATCCAATCCCGACGAACGCGCCATGGAGCAGCATATTTATTCCATTGCGGATATGTGTTTCGTTCACAAATACGGAGAACAAAAAGATGAGAATTTCATTCAACGCTGGGGAATGATGGATCGATTGTTTGCTTCTTTTTCCAAACCTTGCTTAATGGAGGAAATGGGTCCGAACGATGGTAACCTTTATTGCTGTTCTAAAATTCAATACCACAACGATATGTGGTCGACCGCCTTTATGGGTGGAATTGGTTGTGGTATGCATTGGTGGTGGGACCGTGGTATTCACGATAATGGTTATTATACCGACTTAAAAGCCTTATCGAAATTCTGGCAGAATGAGGATTTGAGCGACCGCGAATATTTTCCAAGAAAAACATCCGATAAAATGTCGTTCACCGTTTCTGCACGCAAAAAAAGGAAAATAGAAACTTTCTATTTACGCGATAAAAGTGGCGATCGTATTTATGGCTGGACCCACAACGCTACGGCATTTTGGTGGAACGAAAGCAATGCCTGCATGGATGAACTGAAAGCGAAAAAATATTTAAGTAAACCCTGTAAAATGGAAGATGGAGCAGAATTAGGTTGCGCTCCACCTTGCGCTGCGTGGATCGATTATGGAAGTGATCGTTTTAAAGATGATTACGGAAAAATTATTCCGCTGGAAAAAGAAATCATCGTTATTCCCGGATTAAAAATGAGTCCCCTCTTTGGTAAACACCACTACTACCAGGTGCAATGGTTTTATACCGGCGGAAGCGGGGGATTAATGCAGGAAGCGGTGATTGGTACAGATGCAGGAGGAAATCTGAGTATCAGAGTCCCGAAGATGGGTCCCGATTTACCCTATAACGATTATGCATTTAAAATCCGTTATGTGGGTTTACAAAAAGGAATAAAGGCAGGTCCATCCAGTGGTCCCTTTTAATTTCCATCCACTGCAATCCTGATAATGACCCGCGTGCCTGCTGCTTGATTTTTTTCATCGAATAAATCCTCGATCTGTATGGCACCGGAATCTTTGATATCGCCGCTTTGTTGATTGAGAAGTGCCAGTCGTTCCTGTGTTACGATTAAGGCCATGGATTTATGCTGTGCATCTTTTTGCATTTTATTTTCGAACGCCTGTTTTCTTCCAATGCCATTATCCTCTACCATGCATTCAAGAATTTTTCCGTGCAGACGAAACTCAATTTTAATATGTCCCCTTCGTTGTAGTCCGCTGAAACCATGGATCAGTGCATTTTCTACAAAGGGTTGAAGTAAGAGTGAAGGAATCATGATTTCAGAAGTATCGATGGATTCATCCGTGATAATTTCGAAATCGAAAGAATCGTTGCGGGTGAATCGTTCGAGCAGGAGATAATCTTGCAGGGTTTCTACTTCTTTTTCGAGGGGAATTAATTGTTCTCTTGAATTTTCGAGAATGGAACGCATTAAGCGGGAAAATTTTGCCAGATAACTTCGCGCTGTCTTTTCATCCTTTTGAGTGATGAGTCCCTGAATAGAATTCAATGCATGAAAAATAAAATGCGGATTCATTTGCAAACGCAGTGCTTTCTGTTCCAGCTCCACCATTTGTTTTTCCACCTTTAATTTTTCGCGCAGTGCTTTATGCCGTAAACGCGACCGGCGGGTAATGAGGATAATGACAGATGCAATAATTATTACGAAAAATAAAATCAATAATAATCGAAACCACCATTGTTGCCAGAAGGGTGGATGAATGAAAAATGAATACTGCAAAGGCTCGGTGGAAACTACTCCGTCTTCATTGATGCCCCGGACCATAAATACATAATCGCCGGGAGGAAGATTGGAATAGGTGACCTCACGCTTAAGTGAAAGCGGCGACCATTCTTCATCGACCCCATCCAGTTTCCATTGGTATTTTACGGAAACCGGACTCCGCTGATCGATTCCTATAAATTCGAAACCAATATGGTTTTCATCATAATTCAATTGCAAATCGTCGTCGATCTCTCCCCATTTCGATACGTGATCTGCAAAGCGTGTATTGGCAATGGGCTGATAAAAAAGATTGATTCCGGTAAACCGCATGCGTGGTGCAAAATTATTTCGCTCCGAACTGCGGGGATCGTGTCGCGTTAATCCGTTGATCGTGCCAAACCAAAGCGAACCATCGCGTGTTTTGGTAACGGAATTCTGACATGTTTCTATGCCTTGAAATCCTTCTGACTTTCCATAATGTTTTTTTTCGGTGACTTCCGAATTCTCATTGAGAATTAAATGATCCACTCCATTATCTGAACCCGCCCAGAGATTATTTTGGTCGTCGATTTCGAGCAGGTAAAGGTTGTCGGAACTTAGTCCGTTATCTTTAGTAAACCGTTCAATTTTTGCGCTGCGGTAAATATCTACGCGACTCAATCCTCCTCCACCGGTAGCCACCCAGAGAAATCCGTTTTTATCCTCACGCATTCCTCTAACAATCGCGCTGCTTAATCCTTCTTCGAGCGAATAGTTTTTAATGGATTCATCGCTGATTACGCCAATTCCTCCGCCTTCGGTACCATACCAAATTCTTCCATTCTGATCCTGATGTAAACAATTCACCCTGCTTTTACTTAAACCATCGCCTTCTGAAATTTTGCGTGCTGTAAATGGATGTTCATTCGTAATTACAGTAATTCCTCCTCCTGCAGTGGCCAACCATAATTTACCGCTTTTGTCACGTAAAATATCTTTAATCCAGTTACTGCTTAATCCATCACGCGTGGTGAAATTTTTAAATCCGCTGCTATCTTTTCTCCACAATCCTTTTCCCTCCGAACCCAACCATATTACACCGTTATTATCGCAGAAAATGGATTTTACTTTTTCATCCACAAATCCCGAATCGGCATTGTAATGGATGATCTCTCCATTTCGCAAATTCATTTTTAAAACACCCTTTACGGAAGTTCCCATCCATAAAACGGAATCACCCTGGTGACAAAGCGAAAAAATATAATTTCCTGCTAATCCGTTTTTCTCCGTATAGTGAATAAACTGCTCGCCGGAATAGCGGGATACTCCTCCTCCACTTGTTCCCACCCAAATATTTCCCCAACTGTCCTCGTACAAGGTACTCACATGATCATTGGCCAATCCTTCCTGCACACCAAAATGGGTGATGAGTGAATCGCTTAACCGAATGCGATAAATTCCTGCATCATAAGTGGCAATCCAGCAATTTCCTTTTTTATCGTACAACACATCGTGAATGATATTGCTTTCGAAATTTTCATTCAGTATTGAAGGACTAGCCTTCGATCCGGAAAAGAGTTGGAGTCCGCCGCCATACGTCGCCACCAGTAATTCTGATTTTCCCCATGAACGAATGCTACGCACCAGCACATTGGTAAAACCATCTTTACGGCGATAAGTAGTTGCCGCGAGCGAGCGGTTCACAGAATCCAAATGATTTAATCCGAAATCATCGCCATACCAAACCGAATTTTTTCCATCGATAAATACCGAAGAAATCATATCGCGGTTGAGGGCATGCTTGCAACTCACACAGGTGTATTCACCATTTTTAAATACGTACAATCCTTTATTGGTGGCCAGCCAGAGAATTCCGTTTTTATCTTCGGCAATGGCGTTGATGGGAACCGGATTGGATTTATACTCGAGTGGATAATTTTGAAATTTCTTTCCATTGTAAACCGAAATTCCGACCGCTGTTCCAATGATGATTTCTCCTTTTTTATTTTTAATAAAACACGAGATAAAATCATTGATTAAACCATCACGGGTTGTGAGCTGACGAAAACTGACGCCATCGAACTTGCTGATTCCTCCTCCACGCGTACCGAACCAAATGTATCCTTCGGGATCTTCGATGATGGCAAACACCTGCGATTGAGCGAGACCTTCACCAACGGAATAGTTCCTGAAATTGACCTGCTGTGCGGCCAAACCGGAACACCAAAGCAAAAGACATATGGAAAAGTAATTTCTCACGGATAATTGCCAAAAGGCTACACAAAGTAAGAAACTGTTTTCGTTTTTTCGAATACTTGGGAATTTGATTGAAGCCGGCTTATATTTATCCTGAAAATGATACGCAGATGGATATCGGGCACCTGGAGGTGGATGAAAAGGTACAAATACCTGCTTTCGGCTATTGTGCTGATTTTATCCGTCTGGTATTATAACTGTCTTCCGGCGGAACTTTTTAGCGACCCCACCTCTACGGTTTTGTATGATAAAAACGGGGATATCCTTGGAGCACGAATCGCCGAAGATGGTCAATGGCGTTTTCCGCATAATCCGGAAGTGCCGGAGCGTTTTGCAAAATCGATTGTTCAATTCGAGGATCGCACTTTCTATTCCCATTGGGGAGTGAGTCCAAGCGCGATTGCACGTGCCGTGAAACAAAATTTTTCGGCAGGAAAAGTGGTAAGTGGAGGAAGCACCATCACCATGCAAGTGGTGCGGTTAATGCGCAAAGGAAAAGGAAGAACGTTTTACGAAAAAAGTGTAGAAATGATTTTAGCTACACGCATGGAATGGTCCTATTCCAAAAATGAAATTCTTGCATTGTATGCATCCAATGCACCTATGGGAGGGAATGTGGTGGGACTCGATGCTGCAGCCTGGCGCTATTATGGAAGAACACCCAATGAATTGAGTTGGGCAGAATCGGCAACCCTGGCCGTATTACCCAATGCACCAAGTCATATTTTCCCCGGAAAAAATCAGGCAAAACTTAAAGCGAAACGCGATCGTGTATTGAATCGCTTATTTGAAATTGGAGAAATTGATTCGACAACCCTCATCACTTCATTGGCGGAACCATTGCCACAATCGCCACCCGATCTTCCGCAATTGGCTCCGCATTTAATGGATCGCTTAATTTCATCGGGTTATAAAGGTCAACGGATTTATACCACCATCGATGGAAAATTACAGGAACAGATCACAAAAATTCTTGAACAACATCATCAGCGTTTAATGGATGATGAAATATACAATGCCGCTTGTCTGGTAGTGGATGTCACCACCGGTGATGTGGTTGCGTATATCGGAAATGTAGAAAACGATGATCCGGAACACGGTAGTGATGTAGATATTATTCCCGCACCGCGAAGTTCCGGTTCCATTTTAAAACCGTTGTTATATGCCGGAATGCTCAATGACGGATTGATAACACCCACTATGTTATTTCCCGATGTGCCCACACATATTTCCGGTTATTCACCTAAAAATTATAATCAACGTTACGATGGAGCAGTTCCTGCTAATCGTGCCTTATCGCGTTCGCTAAATGTTCCTGCCGTTCGGATGTTGCAACAATTTGGTATTCCAAAATTTCATTATCTGCTGAAAAAACTTGGAATGCAGACTTTGTATTTTCCTTCTTCGCATTATGGTTTATCACTCGTGCTTGGAGGTGCAGAGACATCACTATGGGATCTGGCTCATATTTATGCCATGATGGCGAGAACGCTGAATGAATATCCGGAATTCAAAAAAGATTTAAATGCGCGTCCACATTTTTTCCACTCCGAAAAATTCAATCAGTTGCAAGCGGAATTTCAAGTGGAAGAGCCTATTTTGAATCCTGCCTCGGTGTATTTCACCTTTCAGGCGATGATAGAAGTTGCTCGTCCGGAAGATGAAGCACAATGGCAAAATTTTTCGAATGCACGCCGGATCGCATGGAAAACAGGAACCAGTTTTGGATTCAGAGATGCCTGGGCCGTTGGTGTAAATCCGAAATACGTTGTAGCGGTTTGGGCAGGAAATGCAGATGGTGAGGGTCGACCCGGCTTAGTGGGCGTACAAGCTGCGGCTCCCATTTTATTCGATGTTTTTTCTCGTTTACCGAATGCAGGTTGGTTTCGCGTTCCTTATGACGATATGCAAAAAACTGCGATTTGCAGATTAAGCGGACATCGTGCTTCTCCGTTGTGTTCACCGATAGATACCACATGGATTCCATTGTCCTCCCTGAACACTACGGTTTGTCCGTATCACCAGATTTTACATTTAGACCCGCAGAAAAAATTTCGTGTCACCAGCGATTGCATGGATCCTTCTGAAATGGTAAACGAATCGCGTTTTGTATTGCCACCGGTGATGGAATATTATTACAAAAGCAGAAATCCCACCTATAAAGAAATTCCTCCATTTCGAACCGATTGCATGGAGCAGTCGGAAGAATTGCAAATGGAAATTCTATATCCGAAAAAACCGAGTAAAATTTTTATTCCGGTTGGGATTGATGGTTCCATTGGTAAAACAGTGTTTGAAGTAACCCACCGCGATCCGAATGCTGAAATATACTGGCATCTCGACGAAGATTTTCTGGGGACTACTTCCGGAATTCATCAGATGGAGTTGAGTCCTGCATTGGGAAAACATCAACTTACGTTGATCGACAATAACGGAAAACGGATTAGTCAGACCTTTGAGGTCATAGGTAAATAATCAATGTTGTTTCAAATTGTTATCCTGCATGCGGGTGACATCTCTCATTATGAGAAAAAGTAAAACTGCAGGGACAAATAACAGCAACGCAAAAACGGGTCCCTGCCAGGAATTCTCGATTAAAAAATAAATCTGCGAAGATTCTTCCTGTGGAGCACGAAATCCGATGATAATGGAAAACAATGTCGGCAACCAGTAAAACAACCACCAGGCTAAAATTCGGGGATCATCATAAATTTCACGACGATCCAATTGTAAACTGCGGGAAAAAATTTCGCGCATTACACGAAGCGGAATATAAAAACAAGCTACCGGTACAAAAAACCATCCCACAGCCCAGGATGGTTTAAATTCCAAATCATCGAAATGTAGCCAGAGATTATCATTGGCTCTGTAGAACCATAAGCAAACAGCTACAATGGCCAGAATGGTAAAAAAGGCATAGAGGTTGAACATTTGGGTCCACCACCCATTTTCCGCTTTTAATTTAACCATATCCTGATACGTAGCAGGAGGAGCATCGGCGAGTGAGGACATGAATTGGTAGTCGACCCAATTAAACGCAACATTAAAAACACAGCTCAACAACAAAGCAATTGCAGCGAACCGGGTGCGAATGATTAATGGTGTTTGAAAAGATGGAATACCTGTAGTCTTCATACGTGTAATTCGCTTTTAGTCGATGAAGGTTGAAGGTAGGTCCCGATTACCATTCCCAATATAGAAACACCTAAAGCCGGAAGAAAAGGTTCCAGTTCGGGATCAACAATAAAATATAAAATCAAATAGGTAATCATTCCCGAAAACATGGAAACCATGGCTCCGGTGGCTGAGGATTTTTCCCAATACAAAGCGGCAACCATCGGTACCAGCAAAGAAACAATTCCCAATACGGAACTCATACTTACCAATTCGAAAATATCGTTACCACCCAGAGCAAGAACAGTAGAAATAACCGACATAATAACAATACTCCAACGCACCAATGCTAAAAATTCTTTGTCGGAATATTCTTTTTTACTCAATGGTTTAATCAGGTTTTCGGACAAGATACTTGCAGGTGCCAAAAGTGCGCCACTGCATGTTGAAAGCACAGCACTTAACAATGATCCGAAAAAGAAAACCTGAACGAAGACCGGTGTATGCATGATCACCAAACGCGGAATGACCTCCTGCGTTTCTTCATAATTTTCATTGGGATACATTACTCTCGCAGCTAAAGCAATAAACAATGGAAGCATGGCAAAAACGAGATATAATCCTGCGCCGATATAAGTAGAACTTACAGCTGCCCGTTCGGATCGCGCAGAGTTTACCCGTTGAAAAATATCCTGAGAAGCCAGTGAGCCTAATCCCAATGTTAACCACATGGCGATCCAGTTCGACCAACCCAATCCGTTGTTTTCCGGAAAAAAGGTAAATGTATCAGCTGGTGCTTCATGAATAATTTTCTCCCATCCACCGGCTTCCGATACCAGGAAAAAACAAAGAATCAGCATTCCCGCCACAATAAAAATACTTTGAATAAAATCGGTGATGGACACCGCCCACATTCCTCCGATGAAAGTGTAAAAGGTCACCAAAACAGCACAACACACAATGAGAAAGGAAAGGTTTACATCGAGTCCGCTAACCGATAATACCGATTTTAAAATTAAACCCAGAGCAATCAGCTGCGCTGCGATGTAACCGAAAAATGTGATAAGCATAAAAAAAGAAGAAACGATTTCGACTTTTTCTCCGAAGTGTTTACGGAATAAATCGCCAATGGTGAGCAAATTGAGCCGATAAAGTTTACGAACGAAAAACACTGCAAAAAGTAAAAGACATAATACCCCACCAAATGGATCTTCGATGGTTCCGATTAATCCATGTTGCAAAAATTCGGAGGAAGCGCCAAAAACGGTTTCCGAACCAAACCACAATGCAAATAAGGCCGTGGCATTAAAAAAAGGAGGCAAACTTCTACCCGCCTGCACGAAATCGGAACTCGAACGAATCCATCGAGTGGCTACAAAACCAATGGCCACCGTTAACAAAAGATAAAGCAGGGTAAAACCGAAAAGCATGAAGTAAAAATAGAAGAAAATAGAGTCCGAAAAATAAAAAGGGAATTATTTGCGGGAATAATGAATCACCGAAGTGAAAAATACAAAGGCAAAACCAAAGCAAAGCATCAGGAAAAAAGGAAGGGATAAATAATTTTGCAGGCATAGCGACATCAGAAATCCGGCCCCAAACACCAGCATAAATAATCCTTCCAGCCAAACGATCAGTGGAATATGATGGAGGCGGTAAGCAGAACCGGTCCACTTCCCGCTATTCCCCCGTATTCCAAATTTAGGCGTACGGACAAAAGCCGATTTTTTACCGAGATAACCTTCCACTACCCCAAGCGCGTTGTAAAGACTCATGCCCAGTGATACAGATAAAAACAAGGGAAACAAATACAAAAACTGAAACAGCGATTTTACTTTCTGTTTGGAAATAGACAATTCGGAAACCAGATAAAAAACGGAAATAAAGAACAATCCGAAATAATAAATAAACATCCAGGAATACACCGATTGATGTTCAGGATAATGATGAACGATTAAAATAACAGGGATACTTAAAACACCAATGGCGAAAACACAGATGAATAAAAAACTGTTGAGCAAATGAAAAACCGAAATAACTTTTGTCCCTAATGAAATCTCTTTATTACGCAACACCTTTCCAAGATTTTTCCTTGCACATTCGGCAGCGCCTTTCGACCATCTGAATTGCTGTGCATTTAAAGCATTCATTTCAGGAGGTAATTCGGCAGGACAATCCAGTTCATTGCGATAAATAAATTTCCATCCGCATAACTGTGCCCTGTAGCTGAGATCTAAATCTTCGGTGAGCGTATCACTTTGCCAACCTCCGCTTTTTTCGATGCATTCCTTTCGCCAAACTCCTGCGGTACCGTTGAAATTAATAAAATGATTACCCGCGTTTCTGCCGTTCTGCTCAATGGAAAAATGAGCATCCAGCGCAAAAGCCTGCAGTCGGGTTAAGAGCGAATAATTTTTATTGAGATGTCCCCACCTCCCCTGAACCACGCCTACATTTTCCTGTTGAAAAAAGGGAATACTCTTTTTCAGAAAATCGACCGGCGGTAAAAAGTCGGCATCAAAAATGGCAATGAATTCACCTTTCGCCAGGGATAATCCATAAGCCAAGGCTCCTGCTTTATATCCAATTCTGTTTTCACGTTGCAGATGGGTTATCAAAAATCCCATTTCCCGGAATTCTTCACTTAATGCACGCATCAGTTCCACCGTTTCATCCGTGGAATCATCCAGCAGTTGAATTTCCAGTTTATCTTTTGGATAATCCATAGCAGCAACCTGACGCAACAAGCGCTCGGCGACGTATTTTTCATTGTATAAGGGTAGCTGTATGGTAACCATGGGCCATTCTACCGGATCGGGGAATGACTTCACCTGTTTCCGGAATGCAAAACGAATGACCAAATACAACTCGACGATACTGTAGAGTAAAATAAAGGTCAGAAACAAACCATAAATGAAAACCGGAATTAATTCCATCAACGGTATTTTAAAATGGTTTTAATGATTTTATATCCGGCCATTATGGTCCCTTTCACGGTGCCACTCACTTTGGAAACACCAATTCGTTTTCGGTAATGGACTTCCACCTCCTGAAAAGGAATTTTTTGTTTGGCTACTTTAATCTGCATTTCAACCGTCCAGCCATAATTCCGGTCCACCATTCCAATTTGCTTTAAGGTATTAAAATCGATTGCACGGAAAGGACCCAAATCAGTGTATTTAACGCGATAAATTTTCCGCATTAAGAAAGTGGCCAGCCAATTGCCAAAAACCTGCTGAGGCGTCATGGAACCTTTTTCCCTGAATTTTTTCACGCGTGAACCAATCACCATTTTCGCATCTCCATTGAGAATGGGTTGAATTAATTGATCCAATTCAGTGGGATGATCGGAATAATCGGCATCGAGAAAAACCACTATATCGGGAGAATCCGTTTTAGCAGCGAGATAGGCAATGCCTTTTAAACAAGCAGCACCGTAACCACGTTCCTCTTCACGCAACACCGTAGCTCCTTGTTCCCGACTCCTTGCTGCCGTTTGATCCGTAGAACGGTTATCCACCACCACAATTTCCCTCACCAGGGAACGGGGAATATCCCGAAGCACAAGAGCTATGGAAGATTCTTCGTTGTAGGCGGGTATAATGACGTCGACTTTCAATGCTGTAAATCTAAGTGAATCTACATAGTTTTTTTATATTGGTGACCAATACTTTTAATATGCCCTCAGCACTCAAAGATTTATTTTCGGCCGGACTGGTAAAGCAATTGGGAAAATCCATTGCGTTAAATGCGCGTGAATTCGATGTAAAGGCATTCGAAAAAAAAGTGCTCGACAAACAATGGAAAGAGCTTGAACTGAAACAACGCATGCGAAAAATCTCCACAACATTGGGAGAGTGTTTGGATATTCCCTATCAACAACAATTGACGGTACTAAAAAAATCAGCATCGCAGTTTAATGGATTATTCGGAATGGTATTTCCGGATTTTGTGGAGGTATACGGACAAGCACATCCGGATTTATCGCTCGATGCGCTTGAATTTTTCACTCCATTTTCCTCTTCCGAATTTGCCATTCGTCCCTTTCTGCTCCATTACCCTGAACTTACCCTAAAACGAATGATGGAATGGTCGAAAAGCAAAAATTATCATGTCCGCCGCTTAGCCAGTGAAGGATCCCGTCCGCGACTCCCCTGGGCCATGGCAATTCCTGCGTTAAAAAAAGACCCCTCTCCTGTTCTTCCCATTCTCGAAAATTTAAAAAATGATCCGGAAGATTATGTCTACCGCAGTGTAGCCAATAATCTAAATGATATCAGTAAAGATCATCCGCAACTGGTACTTACACTCTGCAAAAAATGGAAAGGACAATCCAAATCGGCCGATTGGGTGGTTAAACATGCATTAAGGACATTGCTCAAAAAAGGAAATCAGGAGGCGCTTCAGTTATTTGGTCACCACGATAAAAACAATGTGGCCATAGAATCATTTTCGCTGAATAAAAAAAGCTATTCCATTGGAGAACAGATGTCCTTCCGCATAAGCATAAAAAACAGCGATAAGAAAAAACATTCTTTCCGCCTCGAATACCGCATGCACTACGTGAAGGCCAACGGAAAAACCAGTCCGAAAACCTTCCTCATCCGAAAAACAGAATTATCCGGCGGCGAATCCCTCTCCATTAGTAAATCGCAGTGGCTCAAAGACTTCAGCACGCGAAAACATTACAGTGGCAAACACAGTATTGAATTGATAATCAACGGCGTGGTCAAGAGCAAAATCGATTTTAACCTGAAATAATTTCAGCTTTAAATTTTGGTCATTTTTTTTATTTAGTATGCATGCATAATAAATATTCTGCTATATTTGACTGAAATGAAGCCTGAAGAAACAATCGATTTTCATATCCGCTGGGCCTGGCACAGTATCGCGCGCTTGTATAATGGACAAGCTGAAAAACACGATTTGAGCATGTCCACCGGTTACGTCCTGCTCAACATCGATCAGCGCAGTGGAACACCCTCCACCAAGCTGGGTCCGAAAATGGGAATGGAACCCCGCAGTTTAACGCGGACCCTCAAAGCCATGGAAGAGGATGGATTAATTATGCGCAAGAGTGATAAAAGTGATAAGCGAATGGTGCGCATTCATTTAACGGAACTGGGCAGAAAAAAAAGAGAGATTTCGAAACAGGCAGTGATTCGTTTTAATGAATATATCGGCGATCGTATTTCGAAAACCAAACTCCAGCATTTTTTCGACGTGATGGAGCATCTCAATCATATTTTAGAAGAAGAAACACCCGAACATTTATTCGGTAAAAAACAATAAGAACCAACAACAGCACATTGTATGCGTCACATTAAAAAAGTTGCAGTACTCGGATCGGGAATTATGGGATCACGTATTGCTTGTCACTTTGCCAACATCGGCTGCGAAGTCTTACTCCTCGATATTGTTCCACGCGAATTATCGGAAGAGGAAAGTAAAAAAGGACTCACACTCGAACATCCTGCCGTGAGAAACCGGATTGTAAACGCTGCTTTGCAGTCGACCCTCAAATCCAATCCTTCTCCGATTTATTCCAAAAAATTTATTAGTCGCGTTAAAACCGGAAACTTTGATGATGATATGCCGAAAATTGCGCAATGCGATTGGATCATCGAAGCCGTAGTGGAGCGTCTGGATATCAAACACCAGGTATTTACCAATGTGGAAAAATACCGCACACCTGGAACTTTAATTTCAACCAATACTTCGGGTATTCCTATTCACATGATGCTCGAAGGAAGAAGTGATGATTTTAAAAAACATTTCTGCGGAACACACTTTTTTAATCCACCCCGTTATCTGAAATTACTGGAAATTATTCCAACCCCTTCTACCGATCCTTCCATCATCGATTTTCTGATGGAATTCGGAAGCAGAAATCTGGGTAAAACAACTGTGCTTTGTAAAGACACTCCTGCATTTATTGCGAACCGTATTGGTGTATATGGAATCATGGCCTTGTTTCACCTGGTGGAAGAAATGGGACTCAGCGTGGAGGAAGTCGATAAATTAACCGGACCCGTTTTAGGTCGACCCAAATCCGCTACCTTCCGCACCTGTGATGTAGTTGGATTGGATACCTTGGTGCATGTTGCCAATGGACTGGAACAAAACTGCAAACAGGATGAAGCGAATGCTTTATTTAAATTACCTGCCTATGTGGCCAAAATGAATGAGAACAAATGGCTGGGTGATAAAACCAAACAAGGATTTTACAAAAAAGTAAAAGGAGAAAACGGCAAAAGCGAAATTCTTGCACTCGATTTAAAAACACTCGAATACCGCGCTCAAAACAAAGTGAAGTTTGCAACCCTCGAAGGAGCGAAGCAAATTGATGCACTCGAACAACGTATTCCATTTTTGTTTGCCGGAAAAGATAAAGCGGGTGAGTTTTACAGAAAAAGTTTTTCCGGTTTATTCAGTTATGTTTCATTCCGCATCCCCGAAATTTCTGATGAAATCTACAAAGTAGACGATGCCATGAAAGCCGGATTCGGATGGTCGCAAGGTCCCTTCGAAATTTGGGATTGTGTTGGACTCAGCACTGCAGCTTCTGCTATGAAGGCTGCCGGTGTTTCCTATGCGGGCTGGATTGATGAAATGATTGCTTCCGGTGCTACTTCGTTTTATAAAATTGAAAACGGTGCACGCAAATACTTCGATATTCCATCTAAATCCTATAAAGTAATTCCAGGTACCGAAAGTTTAATTTCACTTTCTACCATTCGTTCGTCCAATACCATTTGGAAAAACAGCGGCACTACCATCACCGATTTGGGAGACGGAATTTTAAATATTGAATTCCACACCAAAATGAATACCATTGGCGGTGAAGTCATCGAAGGAATAAACAAAGCCATTGATCTCGCAGAAAAAAGTTATCGCGGACTAGTCATTTCCAACGACGGTGAAAATTTCTCTGCCGGTGCAAATCTGGGAATGGTATTTATGCTTGCGGTTGAACAAGAATGGGATGAACTTGATTTTGCTATCCGTGCTTTCCAAAATACCATGATGCGTGTTCGCTACTCTTCCATTCCGGTAGTTGTTGCTCCGCATAACCTGGTACTTGGTGGCGGATGTGAAATGTGTTTGCATGCCGATAAAGTGATTGCGCATGCAGAGACGTATATGGGACTCGTAGAATTTGGTGTTGGTGTAATTCCCGGTGGTGGAGGAACCAAAGAATTTGCGGTTCGCTTAAGCGATGAACTTCACGAAGGTGATGTTGAAATCAATCAATTCAGAAACCGCTTCCTCACCATTGGTCAGGCAAAAGTTTCAACTTCTGCTTACGAAGCATTTGAATTAGGATATCTGCGTCCAGGCATCGATGAAGTGATTGTTAGTCGCGCTTACCAATTAAGTTATGCTAAGGAAGTTTGTGTTTCACTTGCCGATAAAGGATACACCAAACCGGCGCAACGAAATGATGTCCGCGTATTAGGAAATTCCGCATTAGGCATTGTGAATGTAGGTGCACACTCCATGCTGAGCGGAAATTACATGAGCGAACACGATCATAAAATTTCCATTGAATTAGGAACCGTGTTATCAGGTGGAGATTTATCGGTACCGTCCATGGTTTCGGAACAATACCTGCTCGATTTGGAACGCCGTGCATTTTTAAAATTATGCGGAGAAAAGAAAACACTGGAACGAATGCAAAGTATTCTTACCGGTGGTAAAGTATTAAGGAATTAACATGGATTTTGAAGAATTATTTTCCCAACTCGAAAAGAACAAAGTTAATTACGTTATCTGTGGAGGCTTAGCCGTGGCTCTTTATGGAATTCCACGTATGACGTTCGACATTGATTTGATTATAGAAATGGAAAAACAAAATCTATTGCAATTTGAAAAGACCATGAATGAACTAGGTTATCAGTCTATTCTACCTTTTTCCTTAAATCAACTTATTGAAAAAGAATCCATATCAGATTTGATTAAAGACAAAAACCTAATTGCATTTGGTTTCTTTAATACAACCAGAAATAAAATGAATATTGATGTATTGGTCGATGTACCTGTAAGCTATGAAAAAATTAGCTCAAAAAGGGTGCATAGACAAATAGGAAAAACAGGTTTTTATCTAATGAATTAATTGAATTAAAAAAGTATGCCAACAGAATGCAGGATAAAAAAGACATTGAACAATTAATGGAATTAAAAAACAAAAAGAATCAGGATGGAATTTGAATATAATATTGACCCCAGGCATTTAGAAGACTTTAGTAAAAAAAGTGCTGAAGAAGTATTGCAACTGATTTCGGATACCTGGGTATTTATTACTTCAACGTTAAGTCCTTCTGAAAAGATTGAATTTCTTAATCGAAAAAGAGAAAAAAAAATGAAAATGAACTCAAATCAACAACCAAAATAAACTATGGAAGCATATATAGTATCCGCATACCGAACTGCAGTTGGAAAGGCCGGAAGAGGCGGGTTCCGGTTTACACGTCCCGATGATCTCGCCGCTACCGTTATCCGTCACATGATGGAGCAATTACCGATGGTTGACAAAGAACGTATCGATGATGTAATTGTTGGTAACGCTATGCCTGAATCGGAACAGGGATTGAACATGGGACGATTTATTTCGCTTATGGGACTCGACACCGAAAAAGTTCCGGGAATGACCGTGAATCGTTATTGTGCATCGGGACTTGAAACGATTGCCATTGCCACTGCAAAAATTAAATCCGGATTGGCCGATTGCATCATTGCAGGCGGTAGCGAGAGCATGAGCCTTATCCCTATGGGAGGATGGCGTGTTGTTCCTAATCCGGAAGTATCGAAAGAACATCCCGACTGGTATTGGGGAATGGGCTTAACCGCAGAAGCCGTTGCGAAGGAATATAAGGTGTCGCGCGAGGATCAGGATGCGTTTGCGTATCGTTCGCACATGAAGGCCTTAGAAGCGATAAAAAGCGGTAAATTCAAGAATGAGATTGTCCCTGTTAAAGTAAAAGAAAATTACCTGGATGCGGATATGAAGAAAAAGGTGAAGGAATACATTGTGGATACTGATGAAGGACCACGTGCCGACACCTCGCTCGAATCGCTGGCGAATCTGAAACCGGTTTTTGCCAATGGTGGATTTGTAACTGCAGGTAATTCCTCTCAAACTTCGGATGGAGCAGCATTTGTAATGGTTATGAGTGAACGCATGGTAAAAGAATTGGGTTTACAACCCATCGCCCGCCTTGTAAGCTACGCAGCTGCAGGAGTACCACCACGCATTATGGGAATTGGTCCCGTTGCCGCTATACCCAAAGCATTGCAATTAGCAGGATTATCGAAAAATGATATTTCGTTGTTTGAATTGAACGAAGCCTTTGCATCGCAATCACTCGCCGTTGTGCGCGAGCTCGATTTGAATCCGGAAATCATCAACGTCAACGGTGGCGCTATTGCATTGGGTCACCCCCTCGGTTGTTCGGGAGCAAAACTTTCCGTGCAATTATTTAATGAATTAAAAAGAAGAAATCAGAAATACGGAATGGTGACCATGTGCGTGGGTACGGGACAAGGCGCTGCCGGAATTTTTGAAATGTTATAAATCACGAAGTATACGAACATCTAAATAACCGATTCATGAGTAATCCAATTAAAGGTGGAGAATTTTTAATCCGCGAAACCGAAGCCAAGGACATTTTCATTCCCGAAGAATGGAATGAAGAACAAAAAATGATTGCCCAAACCTGCAGAGATTTTCTGGAGCAGGAAGTATTTCCGAACCTGGAACGTATCGACCATCAGGAAGAAGGTTTAATGGTGGAATTGCTGAACAAAGCAGCAGAATTAGGAATGCTCGGAATTACCGTGCCGGAAGAATACGGCGGATTCGGAAAAGATTTCGTTACGGGAATGCTAACCACTGAGGTTACCGGGGCGGGACATTCCTTCGCTGTTGCCTTAGCTGCGCATGTTGGAATCGGAACTTTACCTATTCTGTATTACGGAAACGAAACACAAAAACAAAAATACATTCCCAAACTGGCCAGCGGAGAATGGAAAGCAGCTTATTGCTTAACCGAACCCGGATCAGGATCTGATGCTAATAGCGGAAAAACAAAAGCGGTACTGGATGCCGATGGAAAAAATTATACGCTGAACGGACAAAAAATGTGGATCACCAATGGTGGATTTGCAGATGTATTTACCGTTTTTGCAAAAATTGATAACGATGAAAATCTTTCTGCATTTATTGTTGAAAGAAGCTGGGAAGGAATTTCGTTTAATCCCGAAGAAAAGAAAATGGGAATTAAAGGATCGTCGACCCGACAAATCTTTTTCAATAATGTGAAAGTCCCGGTAGAAAACATGTTATCGGAGCGCCAGAATGGATTTAAGATTGCGCTCAATATTTTAAATATTGGTCGTATTAAATTAGCCGGTGCTGCATTGGGTGGCGCTAAAGAAGCCATCACCAAATCGGTGCAATACGCCAATGAACGTCAGCAATTCGGAAGACCCATTTCCAAATACGGAGCCATCCGCCACAAATTGGGCGAACAGGTGATTCGTGCTTTTGCTGCAGAATCTGCAACCTATCGCTGCTCGCAAAATGTAGAAGATGCTATTGATGCTTTAAAAGCCGGTGGAATGGAAAAAGAAAAAGCCATTCTGAAAGGTGTAGAACAATTTGCTGCTGAAGCTGCCATTTTAAAAGTGGCAGGATCGGAAGCGCTCGATTATGTAGTGGATGAAGGTGTACAAATTTACGGCGGAATGGGATATTCTGCAGAAGCACCGATGGACCGTGCTTACCGCGATTCACGCATCAACCGTATTTTCGAAGGAACCAATGAAATCAACCGTATGTTGATTGTAGATATGTTACTTCGTAAAGCGATGAAAGGTGAATTGGATTTGATGGGTCCCGCTATGAAAGTAGCACAGGAACTGATGTCGATTCCCGATTTCTCTTCTGAAGAAGAAACTGCATTTTCGAAACAGAAAAAATATGTGCGTCAGTTTAAAAAAGCCGTGTTAATGGTAGCAGGAGCAGCAGCACAAAAGCTCATGAACAACCTCGCTAAAGAACAGGAAGTGCTGATCAATATTGCAGATATGATTATTGACACTTACGTTGCTGAAAGTACCTTACTGCGTGCCGAAAAAATTGCAAGCATGAAAGGCGAATCCGATGCTGCGGTGTATATTGATATTGCGCGTTGTTATATTAATGATGCTGCCGATCGTATCAATAAAAACGGTAAAGAAGCCATCAACAGTTTTGCAGAAGGTGATGAACTTCGTATGATGTTAATGGGATTAAAACGCTTCACCAAAATTGATTCGTTTAATGCCAAAGAAGCGCGCAGAAATGTAGCGGCTAAATTAATTGAAGCCAATAAATATTGCTTCTGATATGTTCGAACACAAGAAGAAACCACTTCTTTCCCGTTCACAATATGTACAGCGGATCATCAGAAATTTTCTGTGGTCCGCTGTCATCGTTTTTATTTCTCTTCTCATTGGAATGATCGGTTATCATTTCATTGCGGGATTAGGTTGGATAGATGCTTTATTGAATTCGAGCATGATCCTGACCGGTATGGGTCCCGTTGATCCGATGCCCAATGATGCCTCCAAATTATTCGCCAGCTTTTATGCCTTGTTCAGCGGTGTTGCGTTTTTAACTACCATGACCATCCTCTTAGCTCCAGTTGTACATCGCTTCATGCACAAATTCCATCTCGAAGATGAAAAAGATTAACCGCTATTTAAGCACACTCGCTCTACCAGTTTTTGCCTTGTTCTTTTCCTCTTGCGGAAACGAATCGCCAACGAAAGAAAATGCTACCGATACACGTCAAACCTCAACGGCTGATACGCTCTTGTGGGAAAAAGCTATGGTAGAAAAATCGGAGGGCGACTGCAAAGCTGGAAATTGCATTCAGGTTTCATTTCAAACACTGAAGTTTATTTCCGGTAATAAAGTAATCGACGATGCGCTGAATGCCTGGCAGGAAAAAACAATGATTGAGATGAGCGGACAAAATGCAGCCGGAAATTTAAATGAAGCAGGCGATAAACTCATCCATAATTTTCTGAATGAAATGGAATACGATCCGGAATATATGCAGTCCTGGGAAATGGAATGCGTAGCTTCCATCGACTTTCAGGATACGGAAATCATTTCCTTATCGGTTTCTGCCTATACCTATTTCGGAGGTGCACATCCCAATTCGGATGTAGCTATGATCAGTGTTTATAAATCGACCGGGAAAATGGTGACCTTAGAGGATCTTGTAAGCGATACCGCACAGTTGAGATCCATTGCGCAGGAAAAATTTAAAGCGGAATTCTGCAAAGAAACCAAAGGCGATTGTTCCGAAGCGGGATTCGATTTTGGAGAAGAAGATTTTCCGCTGGCGGCGAATTTTGAGGTCACCGAAAAAGGAATTTTATTTTTCTACAACCAATACGAAATTGCACCTTATGCAATGGGGACCTTCGATTTAACACTGGAATGGAAAGAAATCGAATCGATTTTAAAAGGGAAATTAAAAGGCGGGAAAAAATCCTCAGTTTAAAAACTGCTTGTGCCAGCTTTCTGAAATCGGTAATTTAAATCCGGCTAAAAATTCTTTTTTATCCTTAACCAAAGGATTATGCACTAAGGTATGATCCGTGATTTTTCCGGCTTGTTTTAAATCGGAAAGTGCATGAAGGGATACTAATTCAATTCCTGAATTTATTTCAACTGCCACTTTCATACGATCCATAAACGAAAGTTTTAAATCGTTCTCCATGGCGCGGACAAATGCCACACTTTTATCAATGGAACAACCCGAAGCAGAAGCATGATGTTCATCCACCATCACCATTAAAAATAAATGATCAATGATGTCGATATCCGCTTGTAAAGGTGTGCCGTGGGTGGACCATCCCTCTACAAATTGTTTCGCTGCGTTTTGAATGTGCGCAACCTCAGCATCGGTCAATAAACGATCGGCCTGGTAAATCCAAACGCGACTATCATCGGGTAAATTTTTCCAGTCGGCCATTTTATAAATCTGCTGCGTTGGCAATTAATTCGGCAATATCTAAAACCTGAATTTCTTTTTCCTTGTTGAAATTCTTCACACCGTCGGTCATCATGGTATTGCAAAACGGACAACCCGTTGCAATTACATTTGGCTGTAGCGATAACGCTTCTTCGGTGCGTTCGATGTTGACTTCCTTATTTCCGTGTTCGGCTTCTTTAAACATTTGCGCACCGCCAGCACCGCAACAAAATCCTTTTTGTTTGCAACGCTTCATTTCTACGAGCTCTACATCGAGTTTGGCAATGAGTTCACGCGGAGCTTCGTATTCGTCGTTGGCGCGACCGAGATAACAGGGATCGTGAAAAGTAATTTTCTTTCCTTTAAACTCACCGCCGCCTTTAATTTTTAGTCGACCTTCATTAATAAGCGATTGCACGAATTGTGTATGGTGCATCACTTCATAATTGCCGCCCAGTTCGGGGTATTCGTTTTTGAGGGTGTTAAAACAATGCGGACAAGCCGTCACAATTTTTTTCACTTCATACGCATTTAGCACCTGAATATTTTGCATGGCCTGCATCTGAAATAAAAATTCATTTCCGGCACGTTTGGCCGGATCGCCGGTGCAGGTTTCTTCGGTGCCCAATACAGCAAATTTTACATTGGCGCCATTTAATATTTTCACCAAAGCCTTGGTGATTTTTTTAGCGCGGTCGTCGAAACTTCCTGCACATCCTACCCAAAACAACACTTCCGGAGATTCTCCCGAAGCCATGTAATCGGCCATTGTTTTTACATTCAAAGCATTGCTCATGATCGCTTATTTTTCGAAAACCTGAATGGTAACTTCTTTCTCGATTAAATCGGTAAATCTTCCTTCGTAACGTGTAGCACGCACCATGTGATTATCGATCCAGTGATAATTTCCTCCACGTGGTTTACCCATCAGCAAAGCGTGGTATTTAAATCCGTTCTGTTGCAACCAGTTTTCGGTTACCTCGCGGTGTTCTTCGGTGCGCGAAGTGAAAAAGGTGATGATGTGACCTTCATCGTACCATTTGTTTAACGTAATCAGCGCTTCAGGATATAAAGCAGCGTCTTTCATTCTCCATGGTTCTTCATTGGGAATGTCGTCGCAAATGGTTCCATCGATATCGATGAGGTAATTTTTAATGTGAGAAGGAAGAACGGGACTCAGATGTTTCCCGTTCTCCTCTAATGAAATCAGTTGAGAGTCGTTATGCATTGATTATTGTAAATGGTATTGCGTGATTTGAGCGGCAGTTGGTGTTACTACTTTTACTTTTTTGCGCGCTACTTCTTTTTCTGTTCTTCCATCGGTGCTGTAAATGATCAGATCAATGGTCTGACCCGAAAGTTGTGATGGAACCTGCACATTGAAATCGGTGGTATTAGGTACCTGCGAAATACGGGCTGCATCAAAAACAACGCGGTAGGTTCCGGTGTTCATTTTCGATTTAACGGAAATAACATTGTTGTAACCAGCGAACAGGGTGTCCTTGCAATCTTTGAATTTTACGGTTACGCCGCTTACTTGTGGCGTTTGTGCTTTAACAGCGAAAGCTGCGAAGACGAAAAACAGAAATAATAATTTACTTTTCATACGATTGGTTTTTATTTGGTTAGTTTTCATTTGCCCAGTTCAATCGATCTGCAGGCGAAAACTGCCATGGTGCTCCGTTGTTCTCAATATTGGTAAACATACCGGTGAGTTCAGCAGGGGCTTTGGATTCTTCCATAACCAGGTATCTCCGCAGATCAACGATGATCGAAAGGGGATCGATGTTCACCGGACATTCCTGCACGCATGCATTGCACGAGGTACAGGCCCACACTTCTTCTGCACTGATGTAATCTCCCAATAACGATTTACCGTCGTTATGTTCCTTACCAAATTTCCTGCCATTTGCTGCAACTTCCTCCAAACGGTCGCGGGTATCCATCATAATTTTTCGCGGAGAGAGCAATTTACCGGTCTGGTTGGCCGGGCAGGACGAAGAACAGCGTCCGCACTCGGTACAGGTATAGGCGTCGAGCAATTGTTTCCAGGTGAGATCCGTAACGTCTTTAGCTCCGAAACGCTTCGGCTCCCCTGCTCCCTCAGCCGGTGCGGCATAAGGATTAGCGTTGGGGTCGAACATCAGCTTTACTTCGTTGGTAACGCTTTCGAGGTTATTGAATTTACCTTTCGGATTCAGGTTGGAGAAAAATACATTGGGGAAAGCCAGCACAATGTGGAAATGCTTGGAATAAGGCAAGTAATTCAACAAGGCAAAAATACCAATGATGTGGAACCACCAGCAGGCACGTTCAATCATGATTAAAGCCCCATCGCCGAGTCCGCTTAACATTGGTACCAGCAGCGACGAAACAGGAAACATACCGGCTTCGTGGTAGTGACTCACATTCCTGCTTTGCAAAATACTGTCGGAGGCATCCATGAAGAGGAATGCACTCATCATTAAAATTTCTGAAATCAGAATGAGGTTGGCATCGCTCTTCGGGAATTTGGTCATTTCACGGTAGTGAAAACGCGCAACCTTAATCACGTTACGGCGAATGAGGAATACCGCACAGGCAATGATCACCAGGGTGGCTAATATTTCGAAAGAGGCAATGAGAAAATTATACAGCGAACCCATGAAGGACAATACACGATGTGTACCGGTAGCACCGTCGATCAGGATTTCTAAAAGTTCAATGTTGATGATGATGAAACCGACGTAAACACATAAGTGCAGAAGCGCAGGTACGGGTCGGCTCAACATTTTTTTCTGACCTACCGCCACCAGCAACATCGTTTTCCAGCGCTCTTCTTTGCGATCGCTGCGATCGAGGGGGTGACCGATACGAATGGCCGCAATGATCTGGCGGACTTTCAACGTGAATAATACCGTAGCTGAAATCAGCAATAGAATAAAGGCGATGTTTTCTACTGTAATATGCATTACTTATTCAGAATTTCTTTCAGTTTCTTTTCTTCCTGGGCATCCAGTTTTATACCCTTCTCTTTTCTTCCTATAACAGAGAAATGCAGGTAACGGTTCGGATGTTCTTTAATATTTTCCAATAAACGATTCAGCTGATCGTTGGTCGACACCAATGCCATGTACAAGCTATCGCTCGATACGAGTTTACCCAAGGTTCCTTCACCCTGGTTCACTTGCGATAAAATGCCATTGAGGTCGGTTACGGTTTTGTTCAGGTTGCGCACGGTACCGGCTAAATCCGATTTAGCGAGACTATCCGTAATCACCGCCACATTGTCGAGGGTTTGATCGATGGAGTGATTGTTCTTCTGAATATTTCCGGTGATGGATTCGAGTTTGGAAAGAATAGCAGAAACTTTTCCGCTTTCATTATCCATCATCACATTGAGTTTATCGGTGATGGATTTTAAGTTGCGCAGCGATAATTTAAAACTTTCGATACTCGCTTCGAGATCGTCGGAATTGTCGCCCAGTACGCGGGATACTACCGAGACCATGGTATCGATGGAGCCCATCAGGTTTTCTGCTTTTTGTTTGATCGGAGCAATTTGCGCATCCACTTTCGAAGCGAGCGACATATCCTCTTCCGAAATTAGGGTATCGCCGTCCATGGCAAATTCTTTTCCTTCGCCGGGTAAAATCTGAATGGCGCGGGTTCCGAATAAATCGGCAGAAATGAGTTTGGCGCGACTATTCTTCGGGAAATCCAGCATGTCGTTATCGATGATGAAAGTAACCAACATCCGAAGCCGGCCCGTTTTGGAATCTTTGATGAGTTCTGTTTCTACTACCTGACCCACTTTTAATCCCTGGTATTGCACGGGACTCGCAGATGCCAGTCCGGCCAGGTCGTCGTATATCACATAGTACTGTCGTCCGTGTTTAAACAAATCAATTCCCTTGAGGTAGTTCACCCCATAGATGAGAAATGCAATAGCTGCTACAACTACGGCACCTACTTTAACTTCCTTACTGAGTTTCAAAACGAGGTTTTATTGGTTGGCCATTTCTTTGGCTTTGTGGATATCGATCCGTTGTCCGTTTAGAAATGCAATGACAAATGCGCCCTTGTATCCCTTTTCCCGAACCTCGCTCTCCCACTTTTTTGCCTCGTCAAAATTATTACTTTTTCCGTAAGTATATTTATATAAACCGTCCGATTGATAGTAATCAACAGTTTCCAATCCCGGAAAATTCTGCGGATTGTTCTCAATGGGTTTGGATGATGTACGGATTTGCACTTTAAACACCACCTTTTCCTCGCTATAGGGATAAGCCGAAAGCGGACCCTTCACCACGGTGTTTTCTTTGTTTTCTTCCTTCTTGATTTCTTCTTTTTTTACCTGGTCTTTCTCTTTGTTTTCAGGCTGTTCCGTCTTCACTTCTTCTTTTTTCACCACGGTGTTCGTCTTTTTTCCGCTGATGATTTCATCGGGATTTCCGCGTTCTTTTACCTTCACGCCATTGGCGATGTCTACCGAATTTTTGTAATCGACAAAGGCTTTAAAAATGGCTTTGGCAATATTGAACTGGTCCTCCTCACTGTTGAGAACTTTTTCTTCTTCCGGATTGGTCAGGAATCCGGTTTCTACCAATACGCTGGGCATGTTCACCTGGTGAAGCACAAGAAATCCGGCCTGTTTAACACCGCGATTGATCACATTGGGAGTGCCGTCCACATAATTCTGAATACCTGCCGCAAAGGCCATGCTCTGATCGAGAAATGCACTGGCCATGATGGTGATACCGATATAGGCATCCGGATCTTTTACGTTAAAATTCTGGTATTTGGTCTGGTAATTATCTTCCACCATGATTACTTCATTCTCGCGCTGGGCCACTTTCAGCTGGGCTTCACTCTTGTGCAAACCGAGCACATAGGTTTCTGTGCCCTTCGATCCCGTATTGGCCGACGCATTGGCGTGAATGCAAATGAATAAATCGGCTTTATTGCGATTGGCAATGCGGGCGCGTTCTGCCAGTTCTACAAACTTATCTTCGGTGCGGGTGTAAATCACTTTCACATCATCGCCGAAATAGGTTTTAATCATTTTACCCAGCTTCAGGGAAATGGAAAGCGCCACATCGGCCTCGTGCGAGAATTTACCCAAACAGCCGGGATCTTTACCACCGTGACCCGGATCAATCACCACAGTGCGGATGCCCAATGAATCGCCCAGGCTTGCCTGAACCTGCGTAATGGCAAAAAAACAAGCCAGCCACACAAGAAACCAGGCATTCATCCGTTTCGAAATGGCATGTTCAAGGTTGTTTTTCATCATCACCGAATATTAAATTGCGTAGTTTTGAGGCTTAATAACAAAATTAGTACCAAGGCCTTGCCACAGAGGAAACGCAGCTTAGTATTTTTCCCCGTTCGTGTGTTGATAAACGCAATTGCAGGGCTATTGGTTACACCCCTCCTGGCCCAACCGGCAGATACGGTGGCTATTCCAAAATCGCCCATTAAATCGGAAGTAAAATACAGCGCCCGCGATTCGATGCGTTTCGATATGGCGGAACAAAAAGTGTATCTCTACGGCAATGCGCAGGTTTTCTTTGAGTCCACCTCCCTCAAAGCCGATTACATGGAATTCAGTTTTAAGGACAACCTCGTGCTTGCGAGGGGAACTACCGACAGCCTGGGGAATGTGATTGGTCAGCCCACCTTTAGTGATAAGGGACAAGAACTCACTGCGGGAGAAATCCGATATAATTTCGAAACCAAACGCGGCGTTATTCGCGAGGTGCGCACCCAACAGGGTGAAGGATACATCCACATGGGCGTATCGAAAAAACAAAGCAATGATGAAATCCATCTGGAGCACGGAAAATATACGACCTGCGAACTGGACCATCCGCATTATTATTTTAACCTGAGCAAGGCGATCATAATTCCCGACGACAAAATTGTTTCGGGTCCGGTGAACCTGGTGGTGGCCGACATCCCCACTCCACTGGCATTGCCATTCGGATTTTTTCCGAATAAAAAACGGGAATCGAAAGGCATCATTATTCCGCAATACGGACAATCGCCCACGCTGGGATTTTATTTGCTCAATGGCGGATACTACACGCCACTCGGAAAAAAAGGAAAAGCCGATTTGCAGATTCTGGGCGATATCTATTCGCGCGGCAGCTGGGGAGGAAAAAGTATTTTGCGTTACAATTCGCGTTACCACAACAACGGATTGCTGAATTTATCCTACACCAATCTGAAACGTAGCGATCCGGAATTTCCGGATTATTCCGAGAGCAAAGAATTTTTTATCCGCTGGCAACACAATCAGGATCCGAAAGCACATCCTTATCGTCGCTTTAGTGCCAATGTAAATGCAGGAACACGAAATAATTTCCAGAACAACTTTAACACTTACGCGCAGGATTATCTCAGCAATACCTTTCAGTCGAACATCAGCTGGTCCTACCTCATTCCGAATAAACCCATTAACCTTGCCGCTAACTTGCGCCATAATCAGAATTCACTTACGGGAATTGTGAATCTTACCTTGCCGGAACTGACCATGAACGTGAATCGTTTTTATCCCTTAGCCGGTTTGCGTAAAGAAGGCAGCAGTACAAAAAAATGGTACGAGAACATTGGTATGATTTACTCTACCAATCTGAAAAACGATGTTACCATTGCCGACAGTTTATTATCGCTCGACCGGCCCGAAGAAATTACTAAACGCATGCGCAATGGCATGAAACATTCGGGAAGTATTTCCACTTCGTTTAAAGTGTTTAAACAAAAATTCAGTTTTAATCCCGCCGCCAGTTTTACCGAGCGTTGGTATTTGCAAAGCATTTCTAAATCGTGGGATAATATTTCGCAGACTACGGTTACCGATACCATCAACGGATTTCGCCGTGCAGGTGATTATAGTTTTTCTGCATCGCTTACCACCAAGCTGTTTGGGATGTATGCCTTTAAAGGAAAAAAACAATTGAAAATCCGCCACGTCATTACACCGGCCATTAACTTTTCTTATCATCCCGATTTTAGCACGAAGGAATACGGTTATTTCGGAAGCAATGCCAGTTACTCCTCCTATTCGCCCTTCGATATCGGAATTTATGGTCAGCCCCCCGTTGGAGAAGCGGGATTGATTGCATTGAGCCTAATGAATAATCTGGAGATGAAATACAAATCGGCCAGTGATACGGTGACCGGATATAAGAAGGTGGTGCTCATTGAAAATTTCACCTTGAACGGATCGTACAATATGTTTGCCGACTCCTTGAATTTCTCCATGATTTCACTGAGCGGAAGAACCACCATCTGGCGCAATTTGGGTGTGGTGTATTCGGGAACACTGGATCCTTACAACTACAACAACGGAAAACGCGTGAATGATCTGGCCTGGGCAAAAGGACAAATCGGAAATTTCATGAATCAAAATCTTGCCTTGTCGTGGTCGCTCAAAAGCAAGAATAAAAAAGAGCGGCACAGCATGGAAAAGATGAGCGAAGAAGACCGCAATGAAATTACACGCAACAGCGATGCGTATGTGGATTTCACTTTGCCCTGGACCTTGAGCATCAATTACAACATTCGCAAGGACCGCTATTTTTACGAAGGCGGCGATTCATCGGACATTACGCAATCGCTTATTTTCCGCGGCGATTTGTTATTGACCGAAAACTGGAAAGTAGGATTTAATTCCGGTTACGATTTTACCAGTAAAGATTTCACCTATACCGAAATCAACATCTTCCGCGATTTACATTGCTGGGAAATGCGTTTTAACTGGATTCCCTTCGGATACCGCAAAAGCTACATGATACAGATCAACGTAAAATCGTCGATGCTGCAGGATCTGAAATTAATGCGCAGAAGAAACTGGTTCGATACCTTCTGATCAGAAACTCGGACTGGAAATAGTGCGGTACATGTTTTTATCCGCTTTATTCACTTTCACATTTTTTCCCTTCGGATATTTCACCGTAAACGAAATCAGAAACTCCTTGCTCTCGCCCGCTTTGAGGTCCACATTCCATGTGAGTTTTCCGGTATAATCTTCCGTAATGGCATTGGAAATTTCGTGCACCTCCACGGTGATTTCAGAATTTTGCGACACGGGAAGCTGATCGTTTAATTCAACATGAATGGGTGTTGAATTGGAATTTTTCATGCTGATTTTATAAGTGTAGGTTTCTTTTTTATTGGAGCCAATTACTTTTTGTGCATCCTTATCCTCCACTTTAATGCGGTTCACCACCACTTTATTATCGCGACCCATCGAGAGGTTCAAGGTATCGCCGTAGGTGTTGGGATCGATGTAGGATTTACCAATGAAGGTACCGCGGAAATAAACATTGCTCGGACCCTGAATTAAATTCAGTTTTTCCCAACCGGTTAACTGCGCTACTAAATAAGCACTGTTATCGATTTTAGGCACTGCTTTATATTTAAACGTAGCATCCAGTTGATTGCTGTTTACATCGAGACGATACAGTTTGCTGTCGCTCGGAATAGTATATGAACCATCAATGGGAAAATCGACCGCCACATTGGAAACTACAATTTCGCGATAGGCTACGTTGTCGAGAATTTTTACATCGCCATTGCGGGCTTGTGCTTCTTCTTTGCTTAACTGACGCTGCGAATTCTGATTGTTACTTCCATAATTCAAATACCATGGCGCCAGATCCGGTAAATCCTGATTTTGTAAAGGATCGGAAGTACTCAATACTATTTTCACATTGTTCCAGTCCTCCCCGCTTTGGTTCATCACATTGGCGTTGTAGTCGAGACGAATGCCTTTATCTACGCCATCACTGTGAATATCGTATTGCGGAACCCATGCAGCGCCGCCTACGAGGTATTTTAAATTCATGTTGGTGCTTACAGGTCCGGGTGAATGCACCGTTATGCGTATCTGATAAAAATATTCCACCTTCACCACATTGCGGATTTTTTGTATTTCCTCATTGTATTTTCCAATCAACCGATTCAAATCGGCCAGCGATTCGTTCGACATCCAAATTTGTTTGTACACTTCATTCATGCGCGTACGGTAGAGTTCCGAGAGTTTGCTGAGTTCGGCAACGGTGACATTGTTTTGTCCGCTCAACAAATTAGAATTGGCGGTGATGGTCGCTTTTTCCGCTTCGAGTGCAGCAATGGACGCATTGAGCCGGCGTTTTTCTTTATCCACCAGCATGAGCGTATCCGAGATGCGGACGAGTCGCACAGAATCCTGTTTGCCCTTGGTAATTTTATCCTGCTCGAAATGGAGCGACAACACTTTTACGCCATTACCAAATTGAGCACGGATGCTTTCTTTGGAAACCTTCGAAGAAACATTTTTTACCACCAGCACATTGGAACCCTCGGCCAGCGAAACCGAAGCGCTCTGCTGAATTTCGGCACCGTTGATGTACACGGTGACTTTCTCGATTTTCGATTTTAACACTTTTTCCTCATTGGCCCCCAGGGCGTTGAAGACAAATAACAAGAGTACGGAGCTGAGGAAATAGTTTTTCATACGAAGGATTTACATGTTTTGAACAATCAGTACAGTTGAAATGTTACAAGGTTCAAGCAAAAAAAAGAGAAAAAAGCACAAGGAAACTGTTTTTCACTTTTGTAGTTTTGATCATCAAAAACCGGAATTATGTTTGGGAATGTAGATATACAGCAGGAACTGGAGAAAGAACGCGCATACATTCAGCAATCGCTGTTAACGGAAACGGGACGCATCCTGCAGGAAGCGCGTGAGCAGGATTTGCGCATAGCAAAACGATTTTTCACCCAACGCGGCACGGCAGATTTACCCGATGCAGCAACACTCGATCCGAATCGCATTTTTACTTTATCGGAAATCAGAAATATTTGCATTCGCTATCGCATGCGTTTTTTACCCACTTCGTTTTTTAAAGGCGATATTCCCTATGAAGCCATCATTGAAACACGAAAACTGGAACAAGCCAGCGGACTGTTACCTGATGATTATAAAATTTTAGCACCGCGCCGTTTGTTCGATCTTCCCGATGCAGATGCCGATCCGATGTTGTTTGCTCCCACTTCCGACGGAAGATATTATCTCATTCACAAATGGGGCACCGATATGAAATGGCATCGCCGAATGGTATCGCTGCCTTTGCGCTCGATGGAAAACATGCTCATCACCCTGGTGATAATGGCCGGAATAGTAGCATTGATTACACCAACCGGATGGATTGTACCCAGTTCGCCAATGACAGATACTTCCATGTTCGGCTATTGGGGATTTCACCGAATGGGTTATTTCATTCACGTATTAATTTTACTGATCGGATTTTCCATTATGGGATTTTTCACCTTTCACCGCCATTTCAGCAATGCGGAGTGGGACCGGAAAACCTTTAACTGATATTAATCGCCGAGTAAATCGGTGCTTGTTTTTAAGGACTCGCGGAAGGAGGCCAGCACGCTCATGCGTGATACGAAACCAATGAGTGTTCCTTTATTGAGCACAGGTAAATAATCGACATTGTAGGTATCGAATTTATACACCACCAAATCCATCTGATCGCGAAAATCGATCCAGGTAGCAGGAATCACCATGATGTCTTTCGCCTGCAATTGCATCCAGTTTTCGGAATGCCGACCTAATTTCCGCAACTGATGATCGGAAAGGAGTCCGATTAATTTTCGCTCCTGATCGCAAACGGCCATTACTTTTACTTCGTCTCTGGTGAGCATCTCCATCACCGTGGTGACAGGTGTTTCGGGAGCAATACGCACAATGGAACGATCGATGATATCGGAAACTTTTAAATTGTTCAGCGAAATGAATTCGTGTTTGGTGGTTTCAATTTCCGCTGCCGATTTAGATCCTTTGAAGTGAATGGGAACGCGGTCGAAATATATTTTGGTGAAGAATGAAATAGCCGTGACCATCATTAATCCCACCAACAAATCGTAACTCTCGGTGACTTCCGCAACAAGGAAAATTCCCGTAAGCGGAGAATGCATTACACCGGCCAGCACGGCCCCCATGCCTAATAAAATATAATTGGTGGGATGCAAAATTTCGGAATGCGGTAAAACCTGACGTGCTAATAAAAAGAAAAAGAATCCGGCGAAACCACCCGTTACAAACGAAGGAGCAAATTGTCCGCCTTCTCCACCGGAGTGAACCGTAACACTGGCCGCTAATGGTTTTAATAAAAGCAATGCACCAAATACCAGCATCATGGAAACGGGACTATCATTGAGCACACCGAAAAAAGATTGCTGCCAGATTTTATGAAAATCGCCCGAGATGATTTGTGTGATGCCCACATATCCTTCTCCGAATAAAACCGGCAACATGTATACCACCGTACCAAGAATTAATCCACCCACCACTGCACGTTTCCACTTATTGGAAATTTGCTGCAGCATGAATTTAGAGAGTGCAAAAATTTTGGTGTAATAGAGCGAAAGGAATCCGCAAAAGATACCCATGACAATGAGCAATGGAAATTCCGGCAAGGTAAAGGGAACTGCGCCTTCGATGCGGAAGAGAACATGATCGCCCAGGAAGAGTTCGGAAAAAAATGCTCCCGTAGCTGCTGAAATGAGAATGGGAATAAAAATGGTTGCAGAAAATTGCGGTAAGATCACCTCGGTGGCAAAAATCACCCCGGCAATGGGTGCATTAAATATGGCCGAAATGGTAGCTGCCGTACCGCATCCGATAAAAAGGGTTCTGAATTTATAATTCAATCTGAAAAAACGCGCCGAGTTAGAACCAATAGCGGATCCCGTCACCACGGTGGGCGACTCCAAACCGCTACTGCCTCCCAGACCGATGGTAATTGCACCGGTTATCATTTGCGCGTACATGAGCGTATAATGCAAAATGGAAGAATGCTTGCGAATGGAATCGAGCACTCCGCCAATGCCATGAAAGCCCGCTGCCGATTTAAAAACACGTCCGTACAAACTCACCACAATGAGAATACCAATGGTAGGAAAAAAGAAATACATGATTTGCGGCAAGAAATCGATGCCATCCGTTTCGATAAAGTGGATGACATACTTTAAAAACACCGCCGCCAGCGCTGCAAGAAATCCGACCTGTATGGCCAGCAAAACCATAAAAGCCCGATTACCGATATAATCCTTCCGGCGATTTACCAGATTGAGATACAGTCTCTGAAATCGTTTCATGCCCTGTAAACTTAACAAATCCCCCCGTTTTTTCCCTTGAAAAACCTACATTTTTCACTTTTTTTCACGCTTTTTTAATTCCAAAATTTGGAGATATCTCCAAAGCCATTATATTTGCACTCCCAATTCAGGGAGTTTAGTCTCTATTGGGCAATTGAAATATTGAAAAATAAAATGGGAGTTTAGCTCAGTCCTGACGCTTACGGTCAGGATCCCATAAGGGACTGGTTCCCGAGAGCATTGAAATAATAAATGGGAGTTTAGCTCAGTCCTGACGCTTACGGTCAGGATCCCATAAGGGACTGGTTCCTGAGAGCATTGAAATAATAAATGGGAGTTTAGCTCAGTCCTGACGCTTACGGTCAGGATCCCATAAGGGACTGGTTCCTGAGAGCATTGAAATATTGAAAAATAAAATGGGAGTTTAGCTCAGTCCTGACGCTTACGGTCAGGATCCCATAAGGGACTGGTTCCTGAGAGCATTGAAATAATAAATGGGAGTTTAGCTCAGTCCTGACGCTTACGGTCAGGATCCCATAAGGGACTGGTTCCTGAGAGCATTGAAATAATAAATGGGAGTTTAGCTCAGCTGGTTCAGAGCATCTGCCTTACAAGCAGAGGGTCGGCGGTTCGAATCCGTCAACTCCCACTGAAAATCAATAAGTTAAAAGGAGTGCGAAAGTGCTCCTTTTTTCATTTGCACACAATTTGCACACATTTTTCCGGAATTGGATTTGTGACTGCCCTTTTTTCTTCTGCTCCTACCCACTTTGGCAGTGCCTCTTGACCATTTGACTGTTCTATTCTGCTCTATCCACTTAGGCATCATTTTGGTGATTCATTTCTAATTAAAAATTAATTCAACGAATGAACAAAAGCTTTACTCACCAAAACAGGATAACATCAACAAATTAAAAGAAACTCTATTTTAGAATTTAGATAAATAATGGAAGGCTTCACCTCCTGAATGTTGTATGCGTTTATTGCCCAACAATTCTTCAACAAATACACCAAAGGCATAATGGTTTTTTTCTCCATTGTTTAGCGTATCTCGCGTTAGCATTAAATCAAATTCCTGTTCCCATCCTTTTTTCGGATGTAGAAAATATCCCATCCATCTGCTTAAATCGTTTGCTGTAGTATAGATGTTTGAAGCGCCGATGTCCTTACTGGTATTTTCCGCGACTGCAAATTTATATTTGCCAATCTCATTATAGGGTGTAGCAATTTTCGGGAGGAAATTTTGATTCGTTTCATCCACGTAAGTGTCATTTAAATTTAAGGGTAGAAAAATTTGCTCTCTCATCCATTGGTGAAATGGGGTATTTGTGATTCGTTCGATGATTAGTGCTAACAATACATAATTTGAGTTAGAATACATGTATTTTTCACCGGGGGTAAAGTTTAAAGTTCTTTGTTTACATAAATACCGGTAATCATCTTCTGTTGTAATATCATCCCCATCTCATCATATTGCATATTTTTTTGTGTATTATGGCTGAGTGCAACCGAACGATTCAGAAGAAAAATACAGAGGAATTATCAGAGGAACAATCAGAGGAACAAAAAGAACAGATCAAAGAGTTTCACTGGTTGAGATGAACAAACAGAACCAACATAAAAACAAAAAGTTTCCCTAAAGAAACTCTTGCCGACCGAGAACACCTCAATCCAAATTCGTTAATAAAACTTATGCGGGTGCGCCATGTTTGGCTAAAAACCTATTGGCTTTCTCCAGTTTCTTTGGGAAAAGAATTTTATTACTCAAAGCATTCAAGCTTTTGTCAATAGTAACATTAGGCTGTTGCTTCTTGCTATTTCCTTTTTTTTTGGAAGAACTTTTGGTAGTATGTTTTGTTGACTTTTTCATTGCTTGTACAAATATACGAAAATTATCGCCTTTTGTTCACCATAAACGCCTCATAGTTAACACCCTTTTCAAATGGCTCCCAATGGCCGTTTGCAAACCCCTTTAACATCAAGCATTTCGTTGATTTCCTCCAGATTATTGGCAATCCCTCTCTGATAAAGCCTGGTACGGGATGCGCTCAGTCCAATTGCGAACACTTGAGCTTTTGGGTGCTTTTTCAAAAACATCAACGTAGTTTCGGCAACTGTTGCCAGGACTTTCTGGCTATCCCCGTTATCGGTAACCACCGAATCAGAAATTTCACCAGTTTCAGGGGCTTTATCGCCAAATGCCAGATTATAAGTATTTAGAATACCAGTTGGGCTATACTGAACAACTTTTACAATATCCCCTTTGATTCCAGAACTGATAAATTCAAATTCAATCATAGCCTCAGAGGCGTGGATATTGTAACGTTCTAACTTCATTAAACAAACTTAACAAAAATTACATCTGAAAAATTACGTTGACAAATGGTGATTTTTATCCTTTTTAAATCCATAAGAAAAATACTAATATTTATTGGTGCTTTCTAAAAAAGCATCTATTTGAATCTCGTTTTTTTCTATTTTTTTCCTTCAAAAAAAGTTCTTTGAATATGCTTGTAACTCTAAAGCCTCTTACGAATCAGCTACATTCAATAATATAGTTTCATTTGCTTGCTGAATTTCCACATAGAATATTCCTTCCTCCACCCTGAAACTGACATTTGCCTCATAAGGGGTTAAACCATTCAGTTTACCATCAGAGCAGTGAATTAAGCAAAATAATTGCCAGAAAGTAAAACACTGACCA
>JAIBBF010000018.1 GCA_019694795.1 Flavobacteriales bacterium
TCGCGGATAGATGCTTTGGTAGAAATCTCAACACATTTTTCATATTGAGGTTTTGCTTTGTATTCCATGATACCAGGAATTTCGCGGAACTGGCGACGAACCTCGTTCACCATGTCCATCGCTGCTCTTCCCACCGCTGCAATAGCCAATGAAGAGAAGATAAATGGAATCATTGCTCCAACAAATAAACCGGCTAATACATCCGCTTTGTAAATATCGATAGAAGTGATTCCGGCGATACCTACGAATGCAGCAAATAAAGCTAAAGAGGTTAAAGCTGCAGATGCAATGGCAAATCCTTTTCCTGTTGCTGCGGTAGTGTTACCAACGGCATCAAGATTGTCGGTACGCTCACGAACTTCCGGAGGTAACTGACTCATTTCGGCAATACCGCCTGCGTTATCGGCAATTGGTCCGAATGCATCAATTGCTAATTGCATTGCTGTAGTTGCCATCATACCGGCAGCAGCGATTGCTACTCCGTATAATCCTGCAAAGTGATAAGAAGTCATGATACCGGCAGCAAGTACGATAATTGGTAAAACCGTAGATTCCATACCTACTGATAATCCGCCAATAATGTTGGTAGCGTGACCGGTAGCTGAACGTTGAATAATTGAATTAACCGGACGTTTACCCATTGCAGTATAATACTCGGTAATGATCGACATTAATGTTCCAACTACAAGTCCAACTAGAATTGCGTAGAAAACATTGATGGCAAGAATTTCACCGCCGCGTGCTGCATTTACCCAATGCATTTTTTCAGGAAGGAGTCCGATTACCAGGAAGTAAGATGCAATGGCAGTAAGTACGATAGATGACCAGTTACCCATATTAAGAGCAGCCTGTACAGAATCTTTTTCTCCTTTTACGCGCACAAACCAGGTTCCAACGATGGAGAATAAAAGTCCAACTCCGGCAATTACCATTGGTAATAAAATGGGTGCCATTCCACCGAATTCGTCATTCGATTTGATTTCTTGTCCCAATACCATCGTTGCTAAAATGGTAGCTACATATGAACCGAAAAGGTCAGCTCCCATACCGGCAACGTCACCTACATTGTCACCCACGTTATCGGCAATGGTTGCAGGGTTACGAACGTCGTCTTCAGGAATACCTGCTTCTACTTTTCCTACGAGGTCAGCTCCAACGTCTGCCGCTTTGGTATAGATACCTCCGCCCACGCGTGCAAAAAGAGCAATGGATTCAGCTCCTAATGAGAATCCGGTTAAAACCTCAATGGCTTTACGCATTTCTACTCCGGTGATGTCTGCTCCGGCAGGAACATACATATTGTAGAATACAATAAATAAAGAACCGAGACCAAGCACTGCTAATCCAGCAACTCCTAAGCCCATTACGGTTCCACCTGTAAAGGAAACCTTTAATGCTTTAGAAAGACTGGTTCTTGCTGCTTGCGTGGTACGAACGTTAGAACGTGTTGCAATGCGCATACCGATGTAACCGGCCAATGCTGAAAAAACGGCTCCGATAACGAAGGCCACGGCAATTACGGGACTGGAATGTTCTACCATGGTTCCGGAATAGGCCAGAAGAATTGCTGCGATAACTACGAAGTAGCCCAGAATCTTCCATTCTGCTTTTAAAAAGGCCATTGCTCCATTGGCAATATAACCTGCCAGCTCCTGCATATTGCTGTCGCCGGCTTCTTGTTTGTTTACCCATGCGCTTTTCACCGCCATCACTAACAGGCCGATGATTCCCATTGCAGGGATCAGGTAAATTAAATTGTCTTGTAAAAACTGCATAACAAATGAATTATGTTCTCTTCTGTCGAATTTTAAGGGGGGCAAAACTAGGGCTTAATAATGAAATCTGCAAACCCAAAGCAAATGGATGTCCGGCTGAGGTGGTTTATCCTTGTTTTTGGTCTTTTTGTCCATTAATTAGGATGCGTGCATAATTTCTGTAACAAAGAACGATGGCTTTCTGTTAAATCCTTTTAGTAAGGATTGAGACATGACAGGATTATTACCATTAACCGTTGAACAGAAGATAGAAACCAGAAATGCGGTTGTCCGCATTCACACGAATGGTTTATTGACTTTACATCATTTACCCGGTGTTACCGAATCGCATTTGGATGATTTTAAACGAAATCATGAAGCGTTGAAGGAATTAGCCAATGGAAGGCCTCGTCCCTTTTTAATGAATACGGGAGGTGTACACCGGATTTCTAATGAATCGAAATCCTACATGAATTCCACCTTATTGCATTTAGCAGAACGGATGGCTTTAGTTCCGGGGGATTCAAATGCCATGGCTAAAATGGCCATACGTATTTATTTGATTTTGCACCGGCCCGCCATTCCAACGGCCGTGTTTCGCGATGATGAGCAGGCCGTTAAGTGGTTATTGTCACAAAAAAAGGAGACCTGAGTCTCCTTTTTCGTATCAATATTTATACATCACTTCCTTTACTGCCCGAATAACACGCTCGGGGGAGGGAATAGCTTCTGCCATTAAGGAGGTGGCAAAAGGGAATGGGGTATCGGTTTGTGTAACGCGCCAAATGGGAGCATCGAGGTGATCGAACGCATAGCGCTGTACCCAATAGGCAATTTCAGACGAAATAGAAGCCAGCGGCCAGCTTTCTTCAACCACTACCAAACGATTCGTTTTTTTCACGGATTCAATTACGCAGTCGTAATCGATCGGACGAATAGTGCGCAAATCGATGATTTCTACTTCAATTCCTTCTTTTGCCAGTTCATCGGCAGCGGCCTGACACACTTTTAATATTTTTCCGAAGGTCACAATGGTGACATCCTTTCCTTTGCGTTTAATATCGGCAACCCCAATTGGAAGCACATACTCTCCTTCGGGAATCATGCCTTTATCGCCAAACATTTTTTCTGATTCCAAAAACACCACAGGGTCATTATCGCGAATGGCGGCTTTTAAAAGACCTTTTGCATCATATGGATTAGAAGGAGTGATCACTTTTAATCCCGGAACGTGAGCGTAAAAAGCTTCAAAGCTTTGAGAGTGCGTTGCTGCGAGCTGACCCGCCTGTCCGTTTCCACCGCGGAAAACGATGGGGACGTTGTATTGTCCGCCCGACATTTGCATCATTTTCGCTGCAGAATTAATGATTTGGTCGGCAGCCAGAATAGCAAAGTTCCAGGTCATGAATTCAACAATCGGACGCAGACCGTTCATAGCGGCACCAACTCCGATTCCTGCAAATCCTAATTCGGCAATGGGTGTATCGATAACACGTTTTGGACCGAATTCGTCCAGCATTCCCTGGCTTACCTTATAGGCACCATTATATTCTGCTACTTCTTCGCCCATCAGGAAAACACGTTCATCACGACGCATTTCTTCGCTCATGGCTTCACGCAGGGCTTCACGAAATTGTACTTCTCTCATTTCCGAAAAATTAGAACAGGGCAAAAATAACAAAAGAGCACTACAAACTACATAAAATATGTTTTTCCCTTGTATGGTATATATTTCTTATTTTCAAGCCCTTCTATGATGAGTGAAAAACTATTGGGCAGATTTGTGTTTTTTGGACTGTTGTTGCTGGGGATTTACCTCTTGCCCGGCAGGGTAATAGGTCCGGAATTCGACGGTATGCCGGGTGATTTGGGAGATACGCGCTTTAATAATTATATCCTGGAGCATGGTCACCGCTACCTTTGTGGTAAGGAAGACTATTTTTGGGGAGCTCCATTTTTTTATCCGGAGGCGAATGCTATCACCTATTCCGATAATTTATTGGGCGTTGTCCCTGTTTATTCTGTTTTCCGCTTTTTAGGTTGCGATCGTGAAACAGCATTTCAATGGTTTTTCATTGCCATTTGCATTTTGAATTTTCTGTCGGCCTTTTTTATGCTTAAAAAATGGAGTGGAGATGTAATTGCGGCATCCATTGGTGCATGGTTGTTTGCATTTGGTTTACCGGTAATTGCTCAGATTAATCATATTCAACTTTTACCCCGCTTTTTCGCTCCGATTGCCATAGTTTATTTGCTCCTTTTTTTACAATCACTCAAGTGGCAGGAATTATTGGTTTTGTGTCTGGCCGTTGTTGGTCAATTCTACGGTTCCATGTATCTCGGATTTTTATTGGTGTTGATCTTGTTCGTTATCGTTCTCGTACATCTTTTTTATCAGTCGTCGTACAAACAAATTACTTTTTCGCTCTTAAAAAATAATGGTCTTCGGTATGCATTAGTTCTAGCAGGCTCCGCCATATTGGTATTTCCTTTGGTTTGGAAGTATTATCAACGATCCAAAGAAATAGGGATGCGTCCCTGGGAAGAAGTAGAACCTTTACTTCCACGTTTGCAATCGTTCGTTTATCCGGGCAATGGCACGGCACTTTATTCCTTTTTAGAAGGAAATGCAAATGGATTACAATTCCCCTGGGAGCATGTGATTTTTCCGGGAGTTTTAGCAGTGCTGGCCTTACTCACCTGGCCATTTTTTTCGCGTATTACCCGGACTAAATCCGATGCAAATGGGAATGTTTTGTTTATTTCCTTTTTCATTATTTGCCTGTTGTTTTTGAGTGTAGGTGGATTTACCATGTATAAATTCATTTACAAACTTCCGGGTTATGGTTCAATGCGTGCACCTGTGCGTTTTATGTTGCTGTTGCTCTTTTTCTTTTCGGTTTTCATCACCCTTTGGGTGAAGGAATTAAGAAAGAAAAAAAATGGAACGATTGTTCTTGGTGTCATTCTTCTTTTTATGCCCATGGACCAGCTGGTGAAACAATCGAATTTAATTCGCCATTCGAAAGCGGAGTCGATGGCACGCATTGCACCCATCATTTCAAAAGCGAATGAACAACAGCCTGAAAAATGGAATGCCATGGTCTGGTTTGGAGCAGCAGGTGAAGATCCGAATCTGGTTCAGCTGGACGGAATGCTGGCGGCTCAATCGTGCGGAATGAAAACTGTAAACGGCTATTCTTCTTCTTCGCCATCCGGCTATTGGCCCTTTTGGGTATCACCCGGTGAAGAGACCTTGCGCGACTGGTTGAAATTCAAGGGTTATGAATCGGATAGTTCGAAAATCCTGATTCTTCGTCCCTAATCTGATTTTCTTCCGATTCCATCACGAAGATTTTTTCGTGCCTTGGTGATAATTTCTATTTTTGCCTTCTGAAAATTCTGAATTATGAAAATACTAGTTGCCATCAGTAAAGCGCCGGATACCACATCCAAAATTGCTTTTGCTGATAACGATACCAAATTCAATGAGGCCGGCGTGCAATACATTGTTAATCCTTACGACGAATGGTATGCTTTGGTGCGTGCTTTGGAATTAACCGAAACCAGTGGTGGAACGGTTACTACCATTACCGTTGGTACTCCAGCCGACGAACCCATTATTCGTAAAGCTTTAGCCATTGGAGCCACCGATGCAGTGCGCATTGATGCCGAAGCTACGGATGCATTTTTTGTTGCAAGTCAAATTGCAGCTTATGCAAAAGACAAAGGTTTCGACATGGTTATGCTGGGTAAAGAAACCATCGATTTTAACGGATCGCAGGTTGGGGGAATGGTAGCTGAATTGCTCGATTTACCTTATGTGTCGATTGCTTCCAAATTAGATGTTGCGGGTTCTACTGCAACTATTGAATGCGATATTCAAGGCGGAACGGAAGTGGTTGAGGCCAATTTACCATTGGTGATTAGCTGTGCTAAAGGAATGGCGGAGCAACGCATTCCGAATATGCGTGGAATTATGGCTGCCCGTACCAAACCATTGGCAGTTGTTCCTCCGGTGGAAGTTGCGAAACTCACCAACGTGAAAAAATTCTCGATGCCTCCTGCAAAATCTGCCTGCAAAATGATTCCTGCAGACAATGCCGGTTCATTGATTGAGCTTCTTCACAATGAAGCTAAAGTAATTTGATCATTCATTTAAGAAATTCGATATGGCTATTTTAATTTTTGCCGACACCAGCAATGGTAAAGTCTCTAAAAATGCTTTAGAAGCTGCTTCTTATGGAGCAAAAGTTGCCTCGTCACTTGGCACAAGCGCAACTGTAATCACTTTTGGAAATGCTGATGCCGCTGCATTGGCTGCTTTCGGAACGCAGGGTGTAACTAAAGTACTCGTGAATCGCTCTTTAAGCAATGCCGATTCGCGTCAGATTTCTAAACTGGTAGTAGGTGCTGCCGAAAAAGAAGGTGCCTCTGTTATTGTTTTTTCTCACGATTTGATTGGTCGCGCAGTGGCTCCGCGTGTAAGTGCACGTTTGGGCGCAGGATTGGTTTCCGGTGCTATTGATTATCCGAATACTTCTGCCGGTTTCACTGTAAAGGTGAATTTATTCTCCGGTAAAGCCTATGGTGAAATTGAAGTGCTTTCTGAAAAGAAAGTTATTTCTGTATTGCCCAATTCCGTTGGACTAGCCAATGCGGGTGGTTCTGCAAGTGTGGAAGATTTTGCATTTGATGCAGGTGCTTCTTCTGTGAAGGTGAAAGAAGTGAAGAAAAATGAAGGCGAAATTTCCTTGCCGGAAGCCGAATTGGTTGTATCTGCAGGTCGCGGAATGAAGGGTCCTGAAAACTGGGGAATGATTGAAGAGTTAGCTAAAGAATTGGGTGCCGCAACAGCTTGTTCGCGTCCCGTTGCCGATATTGGCTGGAGACCTCACCACGAACATGTTGGTCAGACCGGTATTGCCATTGCTCCAAATCTCTATATCGCCGTAGGTATTTCCGGTGCTATTCAACATCTGGCCGGTGTAAACCGCTCTAAAGTAATTGTGGTGGTAAACAGCGATCCGGAAGCTCCTTTCTTTAAAGCGGCCGATTATGGAATTGTTGGAGATGCTTTTCAGGTGGTTCCTCAGATCACGGAAGCGCTTCGCAAATTCAAAGCTTCTCATAACTAATTGTTGAGGTAATTTTTTTATTATCTTTAAAACGAAATAACAGGGAGGCTGATTGCTTCCCTTTTTTCTTTTTCATGGAAAAGATCAAATTGGAAATTGTAGGTTTATCCTATAGTCAGACGCAATCCGGAGCCTATGCTCTGGTTCTTGGTGAAGCCGGTGGTAAGCGACGTCTTCCTATTATTATTGGTGGCTTCGAAGCACAGGCCATTGCCATTGAGCTGGAGAAAATGACGCCTAGCCGACCTTTAACCCATGATCTTTTTAAATCTTTTTGTCAGCGTTTCGATGTGGGCGTAGAGGAAGTCATTATTTACAATTTGGTGGAAGGAATTTTTTACGCCAAAGTAGTTTGTAAGGGTGATGGCAAATCGGCAGAAATCGATGCGCGCACTTCCGATGCAATTGCTCTTGCGGTACGTTTTGGTTGTCCCATTTACACCTACGAGTTTATTTTAGCTTCTGCGGGATTGGTATTCGATGAAGAAAATTCGTCATCCGACGACGATCATGATGAGGCGGAGGAAGAAGTTGATCTGGGGGAATTGAGTCACCCCGCCGATTTTACAAAAATGTCGGTTAACGATTTGGAAAAATCCCTGCTGGAATCGCTGGAGGATGAAGATTACGAAAGAGCATCACGCATTCGTGACGAACTCAATAACCGCAAAAAAAATTAAGCATGAAATGGTGGGTCGCATTGCTTGCTGCATTGGTATTGTTGGCTTCGTGCGGACAACAACCGGAGAGCGATCCCGCAAAATTATTAGCCCGTAAGTGGGTTTCTTCTGCTGATTCAACACAATTCATTTTGTTTACCGGAAAAACGGATGTCGACCGGAATTTTTCATTGCATTTACAGGATTTCGGTAACGATACATTACAAGGAAGCTGGAAACTCGAAGGTGCCATTGTACATCTGAATATTCAGCGATCGGTTAAACTGGAACAGGAAGTAGATTCCTTATCATTCAGTGCCGGAGCGGAAGGATCGAATGTGCATTTGTATTCGAAAGAAGAAGAAATAGCGCGGATTGGAAATGATGGATTGAGTGATCTTGCTTTTCAAACTGATTTAATGATTGACACCTTAAGTGAACATCGTTTGGTGTTGGTTAGGAAAGGTGAAAGTCCGATGGTTTTTACCTATCACCCTAAACTAAAAACCTATTCCTTTTCTGTTGAATCTGTTTTAAGAGGTGTAGTAGGAATTTTGGTTTTGGTGTTTATCGGTTGGTTGTTTTCCGAAAAGAAAAAAGCGATCAACTGGCAATTGATATTAACCGGAATTGCTATTCAGTTTGTTTTTGCCATAGCAGTATTGCGCGTTCCATTTGTTGCTTCGATATTTGATGGGATCTCTCATTTTTTTTTAGGTGTGATATCATTTACGCAGGAAGGGACAACTTTTTTATTTAGTAGTTTTGGTACAGGGAAAATTGAAAATCCGTTAATGAATTTTGTGGTAATGGTTTTACCAACGGTTATCTTTTTCAGTGCGCTGACCAGTTTATTGTTTTATTGGGGGATTTTGCAACGAGTTGTTTATGCGCTGGCATGGGTGATGAAAAAAACGATGCGTCTATCCGGAGCAGAAAGCATGGCTGCCGCAGGGAATATTTTTCTTGGTCAAACAGAAGCTCCTTTGCTGATTAAACCCTATTTACCGAACATGACCCGTTCTGAAATCATGTGTTTAATGACAGGAGGAATGGCCACTATTGCAGGCGGGGTATTGGCTGCTTATGTCGGATTTCTCGGTGGCGATGATCCCCAGGAACAATTGTATTTTGCCAAACACTTACTGGCAGCTTCGGTGATGTCTGCCCCTGCCGCTATAGTAGCTGCAAAATTATTAGTGCCGGAAACAGAAGAATTTAATGCAGAAATGACTATTCCTAAAGACCGGATTGGATCGAATGCTTTGGAAGCGATTACCAATGGTACTTCGGATGGTTTACGTCTCGCAGCAAATGTGGCCGCCATGCTATTGGTGTTTATCGCGCTGATTGCAATGGGGAATTATATTTTGAAAGATTTTATCGGTGAACTGTCAGGAATTAACGAAGTGATAAAAGCCAATACAAATTACGATGGATTATCACTTCAATTTATTGTAGGATACATTGGTGCACCAATCGCCTACCTTATGGGCGTGCCTTCGGAGGATACGATTTTAGTGGGACAACTTCTCGGTGAAAAAACGATTCTGAATGAGTTTTACGCGTATACTACATTGGGGAATTTAAAAGCTTCAGGCGCGTTTCACTCGGAGAAATCCATCATTATGGCTACATATGTATTATGTGGTTTTGCCAATTTTGCCTCTATAGGAATACAAATCGGTGGAATTGGGTCTCTGGCTCCGAATAAAAAATCTACGCTTTCTCAGTTAGGGTTTAAAGCACTTATCGGAGGAACATTAGCTTGTTTATTCACTGCCGTGATGGTGGGGATGCTCATGTAATTTTTTTGTATCTTTTTCCTTGTGAAAATTTCTCGTCGACAATTTATTCCCGCTGCCTTATCGGGTATGGCCGTTATCGGTTTTTCGTCCTTCATTAACCTGGAAGAAAAGCAGAGACCCAGCACTATTAAAGCGCCTGCGCTAAAGCGTGGTGATTTAATTGCTGTAACATCACCTGCAGGTGCACTTCGTGATGCAGAAACGGCGCATGAGTTTAAAAAGAAGCTGGAAGATTTGGGTTTTCGCGTGAAGATGGGAGAAAGTGTTTTTTCTAAAGAAGGATACCTCGCAGGTAGTGATGATTTGCGATCGCGTGAATTGATGCAATTGATTACGGATAAAAATGTAAATGCCATTGTAGCCATGAAAGGCGGTTATGGCTGCGCACGGATATTGGATAAAATCGACTATGACATCATCCGCCAGCATCCGAAAATCATTATGGGATTTAGTGATATTACCTCACTCATCAATGCCATTTACGAAAAAAGCGGACTCATTTGTTTTCATGGTCCGGTAGGGAATTCCTCCTGGGGCGATTTCACCATGAAATATGTAGAGAGTGTATTGATGGAAGCGCATTCCACGCATTATTATCCCGGTAAAAAAGCGGAAGATCAAATCAGAACGATATCACCCGGTGAAGCAGATGGTATTCTTGTAGGTGGTAATCTGAGTGTTTTTTGTTCGATGATAGGCACACCTTATCTGCCGGATCCGAATGGAAAAATTTTGTTTTTAGAGGAAGTGAAAGAAGAACCTTTTCGGATCGACCGTATGTTGGCGCAATTAAAATTGTCGGGCTATTTACAATCGTTAAAAGGAATTGTAATCGGAAAATTCCGCGATTGTGTGGCAGAGGAAAAAGAGTTTGAAATAAAAACCGAAGTGCTGTTTGACACCTATTTTAAATCGCTGGGAATACCGGTTTACAGCGGAGCAATGATTGGGCACATTAGCGATAAATATACGCTACCCATTGGAGCAAAAGTGCGAATGAATGCCAATAAAGGTGAAATGCAATTGTTAGAACCTGCCGTTTTGAAATAATGGCTGATTAAGAAGGAACACTATGAAAAGCAAAAAAGAAAAACATCAACACACGCGCGCTGCGGAAAAGGGACAGGAACCTTCCGTGAAAACGAAAGCGAGTGATACACTTTCAGCAGGATTAAAGCGAAGTGCATTTCTTTTTTTAGCGCTGATTGGATTTTTGGTGTATTCCAACACCTTAAATCATGGTTATGTGCTGGATGATTTTTCGGTGATAAAGGATAATAAATTAACGACACAGGGACTATCTGCCATGCCGCAATTTTTTAAAACCGGATTGCGCGATGGAAATTTTCTGGTGGAAGATAATTTGTATCGTCCCATTACCAAAACCGTATTTGCAGCCGAATGGCAGATTGCTCCCGATCAACCTGCATTCGCTCATTTTGTAAATGTAATTTCTTACGCCTTTTTGTGTGGATTTTTCTTTTTATTACTGCTGAAATTATTTCCTGGAAGATTTTATTTAGCCTTTATATCGGCTTTGGTTTTTGCCGTTCATCCGATCCATACCGAAGTAGTAGCCAACATCAAGAGTATTGATGAGATTCTTGCTTTGATGATGGTGTTTTTAAGCATGTGGTTTGCTCATGATTATGCGATAGGCGGTAAAGCAAAATATTTACTTGCTGCTTCACTGATTTATTTGCTGGCCTTGTTTACGAAAGAAAATGCCATTACGTTTTTAGTTCTGGTTCCATTAACCATGTATTTTTTTACGGATACATCCTTTAAACGCATTGGAACCGTATTTGGCGTGATGGGTGTTTTCACTGTTATGTATCTGATGATTCATAAAAGCGTTATTGGAATGATTGGAGTGGATAATGTCCCTGTGGTTGATAATTCTCTATTCGTTACCCAATCGTTCGGGGAACAACGCATGACTGCCATTTACATTCTCGGACTTTATTTAAAATTACTCCTGGTTCCTCATCCGCTTTCCTGTGATTATTCCTACAATACTATTCCTATTGTAAGCAGTGCTGCTCATGCAGGATTCATCTTTTCCTTATTCATTCACGGCGGATTATTTGTTTATGCGCTGTTGAAATTGAAGTCGAAGAATCCCATTGCCTATGCGATTTTGTTTTATCTGATCAGTCTCTCCGTTGTAAGCAATGTTTTCGTGCTAATAGGAACCAATATGGGAGAGCGATTGTTGTTTGCTCCTTCGGTTGGATTTGTACTGGCAGTTGGATTACTGGTTGAACGTTTTGGAGGATTTATCTCTGAGCGGGAATTATCCTTTTCCAAATTATTTTCCCGACTTTCGTTTTCGGCCATCTTACTTCCTGTTCTTTTTGCATTTTCATACAAAACCATCGATAGAAACAGAGATTGGAAAAGTGATAATACCTTGTTTGAAGCCGATGTTAAAACAGTTCCCAATAGTGCACACATGTTGTATTATCATGCAGGTATGATTGCCAAACCGGATTCCTTAAAAATGATGAGTCCGGATCAGAAAATGATTACCCTGCAGAAGTCGGAACAAGAATTGTTGAAGGCATTGCAGATTTGGGAACCATTTCCGAATGTCCATGGATTAATAGCAAGAATTTATAAGGACATGGGAAATTATGAAAAAGCCATTTTTCATTATAACCGGACTTTATCGCTCAATAATAATGACCCTACGGCTTTTAATAATTTAGCCACCTGTTATTTTGAAACGGGTCGACTCCCACAAGCTGAATTTAATTTTAAAAAGGCAGTGGAGATAAGTCCGATTTGTTATGCCGACGCCATGTGTAATTTGGGAAGCGTTTACGGAACCATGGGTGAAATCAATTTGCAGCAGGGTAAACAAGATTCTGCAAAAATATATTTCGATCGGGCTATTGGTTTATTTAATCAAACGTTGGGATGTGATGCTAGCTATGAGAACGCGTATAAATTTTTAGGATTTACCTATCGAACACTGGGAGATTCAGTTAAATTCCGCGACTACATGTTTCAGTATGATCAGGTAGTAGCGAATAATGCAAAGGCAAAAGCAGTAAAATAAAAAAGGGGCGAGAGCCCCTTTTTCTTTATTTGGAAACGTAAATGCTTACACCAAATTCACAAGCACTGCAAATTCCGTAGTCATCCTTTTCTTCTCCCTTTTCTTTCCGGCAACCTTGAGCAATTAAGGTGCCTTCCAGAATTTTTCCGGGTTTTATACTTCCTTTTTTTTCTTCACCAAACGAACTCTTCACTAATTTATCGTAATACGATGATTTAAATTTTACGGTTAGTTTAATGGTGGAGTTGTTTTTTACTTCAATTTGGTAATGGCAAGCAATTCCTTTTCGTTTTACCAGGGCAATACGATATTCGATATCGGCAGTGGTTTTGTCTTCGAAATATACCGTTTGTTTGGTCCATGGTGTAAATTCTCCCATTTTTCCATCTGCCGGCGGACGAACACCGCTTACAACTTGTGCCTGAGATTGTAGTTGGAATGCAACGACAAATAAAAACAGAGTGATTGATTTAGCAATTAAGTTTTTCATAGTTTAATGATGGGTTTAGTTTGTACACTGGAAGAGTTGTTTTCGATACTTAAAAAGTAGATACCCGGAAGCAGTGAGGAAATATTTATTTTTTCCGATGAGTTAAGCTGACTCAACTGCATAACGATTTTCCCGCTTAGGTCGGAGATGCTCGCTGAAGAAAAAATTTCATTGGAAGTACCTCCGGATATGGCGATAAAGTCTGCGGTTGGATTTGGACTAATAGAATACCGGATTGGATTGTTTTCCTGAATGGAATTTGTAGCTTCAATGCACCATGCTGTGGTTATGCTTCCGTCATTTTCACTGCGGTACAATAATTTTTTACCTGTGTTGATGTCGTACCAGGTGTAGTAATACGAATCAGGACCAAGACTGTTTGTTCTGAGTTCAGAAATCATAGCCACATTGCTGAATGATCCTTGTGGAAGAATTAAGGTTCCGAATCCGCAAAAGGTTACTGTGCGGCTACCGGTTTGATAACTGGAAACAGTAGTAGCATCGCTGTAGTTTGTTTTCGCATAATTATCCGTAAAGCTTTGTCCGTAATTAAACGGAAAGATTAAATGCTTATCCGGGTCCTGAAAAATTTCATGTTGGGCACTGGGTTCGTAAGATCCCCATTCAGTTAAACTATCTGCACTAATTCCATAATAATTGTAAGGAAGATTAGCCGTAAGTGCCGGATCATATTCGCAATAGTTGGCGGAACTGTACATGCTTTGATAAGGCGTAGTATTGGGATTTTGAAAGGATAAATTAATAGTAGGATATCCCGCCATAGCTGTTAATCCCGAAGCATCCCAGGTAACACCATTTCCGGTGGTGGTGGATAAGGCCGTATTATACGAATTGTTATTGGCTACCTTAACGGAAACAGATTGACTGAGAGAAACACTAAAGTTGGCGTAGCTGAGGGTTTGACTCCTTCCGTTGGTAAAAAGAAGTAGTGCTGGAATAATAAAGTAGATTTTTTTCATCGCTTCAAATGTTTACACAAATGTTAAGCGAGAATCAGAAAGAGACAATACGCAAAAAGTAGTAAAATTCAGGCCAGGTTTTTTCCGGATATTTTATTGATGGCCATAGTACGGGAATTCACCTGCAGCTTTTCGTAAATGTTCCGGATGTGAGTCCGTACCGTTTCAGTGCTGATGAATAATTCTTCTGCAATTTCTTTATACCGTAACCCTTTTGCCAGTCGATCTAAAATTTCCTTTTCACGAAGTGATAATTTACTCCACTCATCTTCTTCGGTTGTTGTTCCGGAGAATGAGCTAACCACTTTACGCGCAATGCTGCTCGACATGGGTGATCCGCCTTGTTGTACTTCAACAATCGATTCCAGGATTTTGGATGGGGGAGTGGTTTTGCTCAGATATCCTGTTGCTCCTGCCTTAAGTGCTGCAAAAACTGTTTCGGAATTTTCGAGTGAAGTGCACATGATAAACTGTGTGTTTGCTTTTTTCTTTTTAAGCAGCTCCACACACTCAATACCGCTCATGCCGGGCAAATGAATATCTACCAATACCACATCTACCTCCGCCACTTGCAAAGCGGAAACCGCATCTTCGCCGTTTTCGAAACTGGAAACGAGCTCAAAATCCGGATGTCCCTTTACAATAACAGAGAGCATCTCACGGATTTCTTTTTGGTCTTCGATGATGGATACTTTTATTTTCATGGAATCGACTTCAAATCTACTTCGCTATTTTTAGTTAGGCATCACATAAAAGTAGTATTCTGCAATTCGGGGTGAATGGGAATGCTTAAACGGACACGTGTGCCTTCCGGGGAAGAATCAATTTCAAAGGAACCTTTTACATCTTTGAGGCGTTGCGACATGTTTTTAATTCCGTTGGATGTTTTTCTGATTTGCTCCACATTAAATCCCTTGCCATTGTCGAGAATCTCTACCATAAACCGATAGTTATCAATTTTCATGTTAATGGTAATCCACGAAGCTCCTGCATGTTTTACCACATTGTTTAAGGCTTCTTTAAAAGCCAGGAATAAATTACGTTGTACATCTTTCGATAAAATGTAAGCCGGCACCGGATCGGTGATGTTGTAGTTTGTTCGTATGGACAAATCTTCGAAATAATCACTGCAGTATTCGTGCATTTTAGCAACCAGGTTATCGAGTGTATTGTTTTCCGGATCGAGGGTCCACACCAGATCGCGCATGTTTTCAGAAATATTTCTGGCTGTTTTGGATAAGGTTTGAATGTTTTCACTGGCTTTTTCATTGCTTTCCAATAGAGGAAGTGTTCCTTCCGCCAGCAGGTACAATTTAGAAATGCCGGAACCCAATTCGTCATGAATGTTTCTTGCGATTCGCATCCGTTCTTCATTTTCTTTTTCGCGAATGGCGTTTAAGCGGATGTTTTCCTGTTTCTGCAGTTCTTTTAAAAAATTTAATTTTTGCGCAGATAAATACCGGAAATAAATGAGCGTTCCCGTAAACAGGATAATAATAAACAGAACGATGAGAAGAATAAACTGATTTTTCTTTTCACTGATCTCCAGTTGTTGTTCGGTAAGGATAATTTTTTGCTCCTGAATTTTATGTTCTTTTTGTACCGTTTCGTATTGGGTATGAATGATGTTGAGTTGACGATAATTTTCCTGATTGAGCAATGAATCTTTTAATTCATCGTGTTTTTTATGAAAAAATAAAGCCGTATTCACATCAGCAATCTGCTCACTCAGCTCGGCAATTTGTTTATAGAAAATAAGTAAAATATCCTTGTTCCTTTGAATTTGACGGGTTAATTTAATCGCTTGCTTCAAAAAGATTTCCGATTTACCTTTTTCATTTAGCTTAATGTATGTTTTAGAAAGATTAATCAGAGAATTGATTTGTCCGACCACATTAGAAGTGTTTTTTCTGATCAGATCTTCCTCCAGAAAATTTTGCAATGCCAGCTGATAATTTCCCAAATCATAATATAATTCACCCCGTGCAGATAATGCGCCGGCAAGACTGATCTGGTCTGTATTTTTTTTCAATCCCTCTATGGCCTGATCGAGTAGTACAATGGCCGAATCGTTTTCATTTTTGTGGTGGAGACATTTTGCCAATTGTACATACAGACTAAAACCAATATAATCGATTTCTGTATTAAAGGTGCGCTGAATTCCTTTTCTGGAGTGATATTCTGCTTCCGGATAATTATCGAGATGAATGTAAATATCACCCATGAATAAATGTAAACGCGGATTATAATATTCAGCGTCCGTAAATTTGGAATAGGTGTTCAAATAGATGCTCAGTGCTTTTTCATATTGTCCCAATTCCTTATAACAACCCGCCACATTAAATATGGTAGATGCTAAAAGTCGTTTGTTCCCAACCGGAATAGCCAGCAAATACGTTTTCTGATGGTAAAAGAGAGCAGAATCATAATTGCCCAGGGTTTCGTAACAATTTCCAAGACCATTATATGCGTTGAGAATGCTTCGTTGGTCGTTCACCTCTTGTGCAAGTCGCAAACATTCTTTTGCATATTTAATTCCCAGACGGGGATTGATCAGTGCATTTTCGAAACTAAGGGTGTATAGTGCATTTAGTTTTGAAGGAATATCAGTACTGGTATCCGCAACAACTTTCATGCTGTCCAGATATTCCGGACGGGTACTGTATATTTCATTCGCAGAAAAAAGAAAGAACTGCAGAAGCAATACAATTGTTCTGAACAAATTTATTTTTCGTTTTGCCTCGATTTTTCCCTTCACACGGTGAACCATTATTTCTGTATGATGATACCAAACAGCAGATAAAAATAATGATTCAGGGGAATTAACATCATATTTCTTCGACCATTTATGATAAATGGAGGAATAACCTATAAACAATTTTAGAGTAGAGATTTAAATTATGGTTTTATCCTTTCAAATTCAATTTGTTCGTCATAGATCATTTGTCCGTTGGAGTCTACTCTCACCGCAGCTAGTTGAAATGAATTATGTTTTTGCTTTACCACTGAATAGACCAGAACATAATCTTCATATGGATCGGAAGTCATAAATAAAAATCGTTTTTCATCGGTTTCGTCCAATTTCCAGAATAAGCCATTTTCTATACTATTCATATTTAAAAACATGGGTAAGTCGGTATCCGCTGAATCCAATTCAACATATACATTGTTGTAGTCTGTTGCATTATCGTAAAAGCGAATAATACACATATCGTTAATTTCCCGGCTGGAAGTGAGTTGCCCGTTGGTATAATACGATTTTGTAATTTTTTTAATATTAAATACACCGGAGAATTTGTACTGGAGCCAGGCCTGTTTTTCGCAGGAGGAAAGTCCAATTCCCAGAATGATAAACAGGATGAAATACTTTTTCATGTTCACTGAATTAAAATAGCTTCAATTTTATGCCGAGACTAAAATAAAATCCGCGGACATCTGCTTGTACTTTGTTTTCTTTATTTTCGAAATCGTAGCTGGTGGAATTATTCATATAGCTTTGATAATCTTTTGGAAGAATTTCGAAATCGGCATCTCCACTAAAACTAACCAGTGCAGAATTGGTATACATTTTCTCTTCTAAAAATGATCCTCCCATACTAAAGCGGTAATTGATTTCGGAGAATATGACAATACCGGCTCCTTTACTTTTGCCAATGGAAAATCCCATTTGAACCCCCGGCACGCCGATGAAAGAAGTACCCGAATAGGTTCCGTTCAGAATTAATTCTGTCCCCCTGCTAATGGTTCCGTTTGGATATTCGAAGGATGAAATCAAATCGTGATTACTTAATCCAATTCCGAAATAGGCGGTAAAAAATCCATTTCCCTCTGCCATTCCATAGCCTACGGGACAATAAAATTCATTGACGCGCATGGTAAAATTTCGTGTTCCGTTATTCAGTTTTGCAAAGGCATTACTTTCCATGCGTGCGTGACGAAATCCCAGATACATACCACCAAACATATCCCAATAATCACTTTTGGGCGCAATCAGGTCGATGCCCCAGCTCAGTCCGGTGGCCATTCCTAATCTCATGCGCGATTTTAGAACGTTGTTTCCAAGCAGTGCTTCATATGAATTGCCAAATGCTCTAAAATCTTTGCTGGTGTGGTTTCCTATTGCTCCCGAAAACGAAAACAAAATCTGTGCTGACGAAATGGAGACAACAATCGCTAGAACTATAGAAAGAATTATTTTTTTCATTAGTCGTCATGCTTTAACATGAATGAAATACTGATTCCGAAGTTGGTGGACATAAACTGATATGCTTTTGTTCCATCGTCCAGTAATAAATCGGATACACCAAAAAATTGAAAATAGGGTCGGAATTGAATTGGTTTAAGATCGTACACCGCATAGAGTGAAAAGCCATTGAGGATATCCGGAAAATTGAACATCTTCGACCATCCCTCACCATGTTTTTTCCATCGTATCCGAAATGCTCCCATATCATATCCAATTCCGATTCTCGGATTTTTGAAAACGGAAACACCCATCGTGAATGAACCGATAATGCGTTTCAGTTTTGCCGAATAGGTTCCATATCTGTCGCCAACGGTTCCTTCATTTTTGGTTTTTGAAACTTTGCGCATATAAACAAAATCGAACGTAATGGGAAAATCATTGTCTAAATGTGCCGATAAACCCATATTAAAACCTAAGAGGTAATTGGGCATGGAGAAATCTTGGTTGAGATAAACTTTGTTTTCGTATGCAATATGATCGAAATACGAATCTCTCCGAACCGGACTAGCGATGGTTGCACCCAGAGTGATACTGGATTGGGCATGCGTTTGAAACATGGAAAGGAGTAACGACAAAATCGTTATTCCTGATTTTAATTTCCTCATTCGCTGATTGAATTTGATTCAAATTTAAACCAGCGATGAATCGGAAAAACTACGGTAAACAACCTATTTTATCCAGCCCAGTTTTCCCGGTCGAGACTTCGGTATTGAATGGCTTCGGCAATGTGTTGGGTTAAGATGGAAGGCGATTTGTCGAGGTCGGCGATGGTTCGTCCCACTTTTAAAATGCGGTCATAGGCACGTGCCGATAATCCCAGTTTATCCATGGCGGTCCGCATTAATTGTTCACTGGCATGATCTATCCTGCAGACATCGCGCAATGTTCTGCTGCTCATTTGTGCATTGCAATAAATTCCATTTAATTCTTTGAATCGTTCTTCCTGAATTTTTCTTGCATCAATAACACGTTCTCTAATTGGTCTGCTTGCTTCACCGGGTGATTTGGACGATAATTCATCATAGGAAACCGGTGTTACTTCAATATGAATATCGATACGGTCGAGGAGGGGACCGCTGACTTTATTGAGGTACTTCTGAACGGTTCCGGGAGGACAAACACATTCTTTTTCGGGGTGATTAAAATATCCGCATGGACAGGGATTCATTGCTGCCACCAGCATAAAACTCGCAGGAAACTCAACCGCAAATTTCGAACGTGATATAGATACTTTCCGGTCTTCTAATGGTTGACGCATTACTTCGAGAACCGTTCGTTTGTATTCCGGTAATTCATCTAAAAACAATACACCATTATGAGCAAGCGATATCTCCCCCGGTTGTGGAAATCCACCACCACCAACAAGTGCAACATCCGATATAGTGTGATGAGGAGCTCTAAATGGTCGTACTGTAATCAGCGAATCGTTTTTGCTTAGCTTTCCGGCCACCGAATGTATTTTGGTGGTCTCTAATGATTCCTCAATAGAAAGTGGAGGCAAAATGGTACACAATCGTTTTGCGAGCATGGTTTTTCCTGCGCCGGGGGGACCAATTAAAATAATGTTATGTCCGCCCGCTGCTCCGATTTCAAATGCGCGTTTAATATTTAATTGTCCTTTTACATCCGAAAAATCGAAATCGTAGGCATCAAGTTGTTCATAGAATTCGCGACGAATATCCACTTGTGTCGATTCTATTTTTTGTTCGCCGTTAAAAAATGCTATCACCTCGGAAATGTTTTCTACGCCGTAAATCGCAAGCCCCTCTACAATAGCTGCCTCTCTTGCATTTATTTTCGGAAGAATGATTCCTTTAAATCCATCTTCCTTCGCTTTAATGGCTATAGGTAAGACTCCCTTTACAGATTGAAATCCTCCGTCGAGTGATAATTCGCCCAATAGAATATAATCTGATATTTCCTCATGAGGAATTTGTCCCGATGCAGCGAGTATGCCAATGGCAATGGATAAATCGTACGACGATCCTTCTTTACGGATATTGGCGGGAGCAAGGTTTACCGTAATTTCTTTTCCGGTTGGAATTTTATAATCCAGGTTTTTAAGCGCTGCACGGATGCGTTGTTGACTTTCCTTAACGGCAGAGTCGGGTAGTCCAACCATATGAAAATACACCCCTCCTCCGTGAATATTTACTTCGATGGTGACAATAGTCGCCTGGATGCCAACTACGGCACTGCCAAATGTTTTTACCAGCATGTGAAAATAGATTTAGATGTTTTGCTCGATATAATCAATCAGAGCATGAATCACTTTAATGTGAATTTCCTGAGCACGGTCGGCATAAGGAAAATGTGGAGCACGAATTTCAACGTCGCAAAGTCCATTCATTTTACCACCGTCTTTTCCGGTTAAACCGACCACCTTCATTCCATTCGCTTTAGCGGCTTCAATCGCCCTTAGCACATTGGAAGAATTGCCGGAGGTAGAAATCGCTAGTAATACATCTCCTTTTTTACCAATCGATTCGATATAGCGGGAAAAAACAAATTCAAAACCATAATCATTTCCTACACAGGATAAGTGAGATGGGTCGGAAATGGATAGCGCGGGGATTGATTTTCGGTTATCACGGTACCTGCCGGTGAGTTCTTCTGCAAAGTGCATGGCATCACACATGGAGCCTCCGTTACCGCAGGAAATGATCTTCCCGCCGGCTTGAATAGAGGTCGACATTAAGCGGCCTGCCTCAGCTATGGCATGAAAATTGTTTTTATCGGCCATGAAAGCTTCCAGGGCCTGTTGAGCTTCAGCAAAATGCTGTTCGATGCGGTGAATACTCATCAGCTTGATTTTGTGAGGTAAAGGTAGTGGAAGAATAAGTTATTACAAATAGAAAAAAATAAGTAGATTTACTGTTCGATAAAACCAATACAAACATGAAAAACAGCTTACTAGCACTCTTGTTGTTCGTTGTTGCCGCGCCGGCCTTCGCTCAGCAACCCAAAAAAGAGTTAACCTGTTATGAGGCTTACAAAAAAGAATTCGATGAACGCGGAGCTTATACGGTTGACGATGGTAAATACACCGGTGTGGTCATTTCTATCATTACAGCAGAAGGAACGGATTGCGTTTTCGGTAAAGCCCAGGTTGAAGGTGGAATTGTTACCAATATCTGGCTACAGTATGAAGACAATACCTACGATTTTCTGGATCGTAAATACATCGGTTCTAAATCAGTAAAAATCAATAATGGAATTACGGATCCACTGAAAACAACAGCTGGTGAAACAATTTATGTGATTTTCGTTGATAAAATCAAACCGAAAAAGAAACAGCTCAAAAAAGTTACGGGTCCTACCACCGGATTCTGATTATAAAATCTCAAGCGTATGCGCGTTAAATTCGGACTACTCTCGCTGATTGTTCTAAGTGCCTTGGGCGTTGAAATCCTTTCGTCTTTCTCCACCGGAATGAAAAAATTGCCGGATGATGAGAAGTATAAGGTCATTAAAGTAAACGGACAAATTCTGGTTAAAAAATCAGGAAAGCCTTTGAGCACAGGTGATGAGTTACTGGCTTCTACACCACTCGATTTTAAAACCACCGATTCCAGAGCTGCAGTTATATCACCCACTAAAGGTCGGTTTGTATTAACAGCGCAGGCAGAAACCGGTAAAACCAATCTGGTACCCGGAATGAATAATGTATCCAGCAGAAGTGGTGCTTTGATCAATGTGATTGATTTGAAAAATCATTTCTCCGGAGATTATTTAATTCTGGATCACTGGAAATTGAAAATCGGAAATGAAGCTTTCCCACAGAGTGACAAGAACTTTTTCTTTCTTCGGTTTACCTACAACGGAGAAACCATCAACAAACGCCTGAAGCACGATGGTGATTCTGTTATTCTGGAAAGAAGTTCAATTTTTTCTATCGACAATAAACCTGTTGATGAAATTCAGAAACTCGAATGCGGATTGTATTATCGCAAATCGGAGACCAATGAGAATGTAAGCATCGCCAGCTTTAATGCAATTTTTCCTGCACTAAAAGATCTAACCGGTGAAATTCAAATTGTGCTTGATAATTGTGCCTCCAAAAAAACGGCAGAGAAAATAGATGAAGTTTCTGCTTATCTCAATGAGTTTTATGGCAAAACAGATCGCGATAATCTCGTGAACTGGATGAAAGCCAATCTGAAATATTAATTGAAAATAACAAACAATAAAAAAGCCCTCAGCAATGAGGGCTTTTTTTTATGAATGAAATCCGAGTCGTTTTTCCATCTCGGAGCTCAGCCTGGGAAGTTTATTTCCTTCGATGAGGAATGAAGTTAGTGCAGCGACTTCTTTATAGATGTAGTGTTTATCCATCGCATTTTTAAGGTAATCTTTTCCTGAAGATCCACCTGTTCCGGTACGCGTACCAATGATGCGGTGCACCATGTTCATGTGACGGAATCGCCAGGTGCTTAATTGCTCATCCACTTCGAGCAAGAGGTTTAACAGACGGAATGGTGTTTGAAGCATAGGATAGCCTCTGTACAACATGATAAATAGTGCTGCACGACTAGCTCTTGCCGATAGTTGGCGCTCACCGGTGGAATTATCGGAGAATACTTCGTAAAAATGACCGAGATTATCGCGTTCACCTTCTACCAGACTTTTGGAATAAAGATTTTTAAAATCGCTCCAGAAGATATGCTGACCATCCTCTTCGGGGAATAAAGACTGATACGATTTCCACAAACTTTCCTCTTCGAAAAAAGGCATGCGCTCCAGCCATTTATTGACTAATTCCAATAATGTAGGTTGCTCCTCTACACTTTTGATCAAGTCAACTTGTGCGGGACGCAATTGCGATACGTAATATTCTTGTCCGTAACGATGCTGGTATTTTAATCCAAGTTTCGCTTCAGTTACTTTGAATTGCCAGCTTTGAAAACCGGATGCGGGACGAAGCAAATCGCGGAAATCCAGAAAATCCATTGGCGTCATGGTTTCCATAATATCGATTTGGTGCACCAGCACTTTTAGAATGGTCACCATACGTTCCATCCGATGCACCACTTTTTGTAATTCCGGTGAATTATCGTTCAGAACGGGTTTATTCATAATAGCTGCCACCGAATCGATTTCGAATAAAATTTGCTTGAACCAGAGTTCGTAAGCCTGATGAATAATGATGAATAAGGTTTCATCATGTGCATCAATTCCCTTTTTACCGCTTTCGGTTTCTTGTGCGTTGAGGATTTTCTCCAGTTGAAGATAATCGCTGTAATGGACTCCGTGTTGACTCATAATCTAATTTGAAAGTGCTAATATAGGTGTAGTAGATGTAAAATAAATGATTTTTAGCAGGAATCAGATTTCATTTAGATGATAAAGGGTTAATCCTGCTATTGGGGATTCTGTAATTGTACCAAGGGTAAATCCGAGTTCATTGCACACATCGCGAAAAATATCTGCATAAAAAAATGCAATGGAACCCGTGGCATTTATACTCAGGTTTTTAATTTGATAATGCGAAATATGTTTGTTGAAAAAGGCGAGAAAACCTTCCTTCACCAGACGGTGCATGTAAGGATCTGCGCTATTTCGGTATACAAACGGAGAAAAAGAAGCCATGTAACGATTTGCCAGTGGTTCAGAATATATTTTCTTTATGATTTCATCTTTTTTAAGTGCGTATTCAGTTTTTAATTTTTCTGCTAAATGTGCAGGTAATTCGCCATATAAAAATGCCCGCAATACATTTTTTCCAATCCAGGCTCCACTGCCTTCATCGCCCAGGATGTATCCTAAAGATGGACGTGCATGTAAAATATGAAGACCGTTAAAATGACAGGAATTGGATCCGGTTCCCAAAATGCATGCAATCGCTTCCCGGTGACCGCATAATCCACGCGCGGCACCAAGCATGTCGGATTCTACCTCAATTACAGCTGCTGGAAATAAGGTGGATAAGCATTGAAATACGGGTTGACTCCTCTCGGTACTGGAACAGCCGGTGCCGTAATAGAAAATGGATTTTATCGTGTTGGAATCGGGAAATCCGGCGATGGAGAACAAGGATTGAATGGTGGTCCGGATTTGTGATTCGTCCTGAAGCAGCGGATGAATTCCAGGTGTGTTGAACTGAAGAATTTTTTGATCAGCCTTTACGAGTCGCCATGCTGTTTTGGTGGATCCGGAATCTGCTATTAAAATCATTTTCGTGGATGAAATTGATGTGGGTGTCTGCAATAAAACAAGTTCTGTCCAAATACCAATCCTTCGATTAATTCGGGGTGAACTATTTGTTAAATTTACGGGATTACCGCCGATTTCATGAAAAAAACAACGCAAATCTTATTGCTCTTTTTTGCACTGCAGCTGGGACTTCAAGCACAGAATATTAACCATTGGGAAAGTGCCGTAACCGAAACTTCTGCCTGCAAGTACATCGTTCCAAATTCAGGCACTTCCGCAAGCTGGATTCAAAACGGATTTAACGATTCCGGTTGGCAAAACGGAGTAAATGGATTAGGTTATGGCGATGGCGATGATAACACAGTGTTACCCAATGGAACGGTGAGCGTGTATAGTCGATTTTCCTTCAGTATTACAGATACTTCTCAATTGGAATACGCCGTGCTGCATGTCGATTATGACGATGGATTTGTAGCCTATTTAAACGGAACAGAAATCGCACGATCGAATATAGGAACGTCAGGAGTTCAACCCGCTTATTCCGATCTGGCTCCCGCAATTACAGAAGCGGTGTTGTATCAGGGACAAGTACCACAGGCGGTTTATCTCGACAAATTGCAATTGTCGACCCTTCTTCAGAATGGAACAAATGTACTGGCCATTGAAGTCCACAACCAAAGTGCAGGTTCATCCGATTTATCATCCATAGCGGTGTTAAGTTTTGGAATTAATACACCTTCAAATTTATTTTCTCCCACTCCCACCTGGTTTGTTGCGCCATTTGTTTTTTCATCCAGCAACTTGCCAATTATGGTGATTAATACCAATGGACAAACCATTCCTGATTCTCCGAAAATCACATGTGATATGGGGATTATTTACAATGGGGTTGGACAACGCAATCACCTGAGTGATCCTTTTAATGATTATAACGGACAAATCGGAATTGAGATAAGAGGATCTTCTTCGCAGATGTTTCCTAAAAAAGGATACGGATTTGAAACGCGCGATGCTATGGGTGCAAATTTGAATGTTTCACTCTTGGGATTGCCGGTAGAAAATGATTGGGTGTTGTATGCACCGTATACGGATAAAACATTAATGCGCAATTTTCTGACCTATCGTTTCGGAAGAGATTGCGAACGATATGCGCCCCGAACCGTTTTTATTGAGTTGGTGATTAATGGTGAGTACATGGGTGTATATATTCTCACCGAAAAAATTAAAGTTGATCAATATCGGGTAGATATTGCCAATTTATTACCGGGAGATATTGCCGGTGATGAATTAACAGGAGGATATATTTTAAAAATTGACAAGTTTACGGGAGGCGGACAAGCTTTTCAATCGGCATATGCCCCTTATGTTGGATCAACTCAACAAGTGAATATTTTATATCATGATCCGGACGACACCGATTTAATGCCGGAGCAAATGACCTATATTCAAAATTATGTTCATGCCTTTGAAGATGCGTTAGCGGGACCAGATTTTATGGATCCGCTTATTGGGGTAAGAGCCTATGCTGATTTAGGTTCTTTTATTGATTTTTTTATTGCAAATGAATTAACCCGAAATGTTGATGGTTATCGTTTGAGTTCATTCTTCTACAAGGATAAAAACAGTAATGATTCGCTTATTCATATGGGGCCGTTATGGGATTTTAATCTTGCTTTCGGAAATGCAGATTACTGCGATGGTGGATTAACTACAGGATGGGCGTATCAATTTTATCAGGTTTGCAGCTGGGACGGATTTCAGGCACCATTCTGGTGGGAGCGTTTAATGCAGGATTCCACCTTTACGCACGATTTAAAATGCCGTTATCTTGAATTGAGAAATACGGTAATGAGTGATATGTATTTATTTGAATTGATTGATTCCAACAGAGTGTATCTGGATGAATCGCAAAGCCGGAATTTTCAGAAGTGGCCCATATTGGGAACCTATGTTTGGCCCAATAATTATATCGGAGCAAGTTATCAGGATGAAATTGATTATTTAAAAACATGGATTCATGATCGTCTCGCCTGGTTGGACAATAACATGCCGGGAGATTGTTATGATTTAACCACTGCTGATTTGAATGTAGAGGAAATTCAAATTTATCCGAATCCCGGAAACGATGTGATTCATATTAATTCCGGTTCGTTCAATATGATTCAATTGGAATTAATGGATATCAACGGAAGAATTGTAAAATCGATTCCGCTTCAGCATGTCAACTTGTATCATTTGCAATTGGCTGAATTCAGTAGCGGAATTTATTTTGTAAAAGTTCATCTGGAAAATGAAATCGAATTCACACGAAAATTGGTGGTGTCGCGATAAATGATTTTCAGGAAATAAAAAAAGCGGGGAAATCTCCCCGCTTTTTTTATTTGAATGAATGCATTAGATTTTTTCAGGCAAGGTGTATTTGCGGCCTTCGTTTTCTTTTTTGAGGTAATCCATCAGTGGTGAGAAATAATTCACCATGGCACGGGCACTCATATCTTCTCCCACATTTTTTTTGAGATGTTCTCTCCAGTCCACCGAAGCTCCCGGATGCATGAGTTCCTTCAGGAATTTTCCAACTTCTTTATTCCCCCAATAGTTGGTGTTGTGCGGATCTTGTTTTAAAATTTTATTGGCAATATGTTCATGAAACTGGAACAATAAAATATTACTCATGGCATAATCATAATATTGAGCAGCATCGTCATTGATATGTGTTTTGGTAGCCGCATCGCAATATTCTTCTCCGCGTTCTGTAGGTGGAACAATTCCCTGATATTTTGCTACCAATTCCCACCATTTTTTGTTGTATTGATCCGCAGGTAATTTATTAGCGTATAATTCATATTCGAATTCCGTCATTACTCCTGCTGCCCATGGAATAACAACCACATAACTGAGTGCTTCTTTCAAGAGGACTTTTACCGAATCGGCATTCGCATTTTGGTCAATTAATCCACGTCCCTGTAAAAATGATTTTTGCATGGATGCAAGTCCAATCATCGTGCCGAAAGCTTCATGATAAGCACGATTTGCTCCATTGCGAAGGATAATCGGAACTTCCGGATTGGAGTATTCAAGGAAGTAATAAATATGTCCCAATTCATGCAATACCGTCTCCCACCATTCGCTATTGGCCTCTACACTCATGAGTGAGCGAACATCCTGATCGTTGTTCATGTGCCATGCCGATGCGTGGTTGTTTTTGCTATAGGTTGCATCTTTTGGAAGTGGATACAAACTCGATTTTTCATGAAAGCTTTTTGGTAATGCAGGGAATCCCAATGAAACATAAAAGGCTTCTCCTTCACTCATAATCCATTCCGGTGTTTTTTTATTGAGCGCACCTTCAACATCAAATCCTTCCACATCAATCATTGCTGTCCAGTCTTGTCCCCATCTGTTCGGTAACCAGTGTGCAGGTAACATATCGGGAACCGGTTGATTGTATTTTTTTGCCAGCTCATAACGTGCCCAGGTGTGGAGTTCGCGGTAAATCGGCCATAGGTCATTAATCATATCGTGACAAACCTTTCTTAATTCTTCGGTGCTCATTCCGTATTCAGAAACCTGATAAGCGAAAAAGTCATGATAGCCCAATGCTTCCACCGAACGATTGCGAAGGTCCTGCAGTTTTACGAGTCCTTCTTTTAATCCCTTACCAACTTCTTTACTGGCCGACCAAGCCTCGAGGCGTTTGCTGATATTTTTCTCCGATTTCAGAATACCTTCAATGTCGTTGGTGCTCACTTTTTTTCCGTCAATGGTATAATTGAATGAATAGAGTTTTTCGGTCTGTTCATTTTGTGCTTTAATCCGTTCTTTCACTACTTCACCGGCAGCTTCCGGTGATGATCCCGCCATGAATAAAATGTATTCTAATTGTCGGCGTTGAATATCGCTCAACTCTCCTTTTTTCTCGAGGTATTTTTTCGCTTTATCCGAATTCTCTTTTGAACCGACATATTTGCTCATGGCTTCATCGGCCTGACCCGCATTATAAGAGGCGGTGGTGTCTCCCGGAATAATTTTGGTTTGCATGGCCCACTGCGCTTCATTTTGTGCAGCCAGCAATTCCTGGAATTTTGCGTTGTATTCGTCCAGATATCCTTGAACTTCTTTTTGAAGTTCCGACGAACTTCCATTTTCTTGTTTTGGTTTTTCTTCTGAAGAAGAAGAGCAGGCAGAAAATAATACGATGGCTAATCCAGCCACGATCCATTGTTTTTTCATGGGCTTATAATTTGATGCTTAAAAATAGAATAAAGCAGACAGTAAGCACTGCCGTTCATGTATTTTTTTCAGGTAAAATACGTTTGATTTTTCCGGTTTCGGTCAACATGAAACTGTTTAACGATCTGATTTCCCGCGGAGCATTGTTTTTGCCCATGCTTTCACGAAGGTGATTGAGCAGGAGTGAGGTGGTGGTTGAGTCTGGTTGGGGACCTTCAACTACAAGGATAAGTTTTTGTCCCAGTTCAACATCCGCTGCTCCACACAGATAAAATCTGCGATCGTTTAGTAAGGGTGCGATTTGTTTTTCCAGTTCTTCAGGAACAAGTTTAATTCCTCCCGAATTAATGATGTTATCGTATCTGCCCAGCCATTTGAATTTTTTGAAGTCGACAAATTCAACTAAATCATTTGTCACAATTTTTTCATCACTAAGGTGAGCTGCTTCAATTACAAGACAATTTCTTTCGTCGGTGTAGGCGTTTACTCCTTTCATTAAGGAAAAGACTTCACTTTTGTCTTCTCCATTTAATTTTTGAATCGCCACATGCGTGATGGTCTCTGTCATACCATAAGTGGAATAACATTTTGTTTTTACCGGCTGAATTTGACGTATCAATTCAGCACTTGTTTCTCCACCTCCGATAATGAGTTGATCAATATTTTCGAGTTTGATTTTACTTGCGGGATCTGAGAGAATTCGGCTCACTTGCATGGGCGTCATGGCGCAAAAACCGAAGTGTTCGCTTTCATTTATTTTTTCGAGCGGATTCGAACTTGGTTCTACACTAATCAAATCCCATTCTCCAAGCATGGCACGGACCAACATTAATTTTCCGGCGATGTATTGGGTGGGTAAACATAACAGTGCACGCGTGTTTTTTTTGAGATTAAAATAAGAAATCGTCATTGCCGCACTGGCGAGCATTTTTTTCTTTTCGAGTAGGATCGTTTTTGGTGTTCCCGTACTGCCGGAAGTTTTTACTTCAACAACCAATTCATCATTCCACCATTGTTCAAGAAACATTCGTATCTGATCATCCTGAACAAGATTTAAATGTTGAGCATCAATCTTAATTCCGTTCAACAATAAATATGTGGTTGTATTATTCAAATGGATATTCGCGTTTACGATCCGGATGAAAATGTAGTTGTCCGTTTTTTACCTCGAGGGAGGATTCAAAATTATTGGTGTATAAAGCTCCGGTTCCGAGTCCTTGCGGTAAATTATTTTGTAGCGTGGCGGTCCATTGTGCTATTGCATTTAATCCAATATTCGATTCGAGTGCAGAGGTGATCCACCAGCCAATGTTTTTTTGTTCAGCAAGAGCAATCCATTCTTCCGATGAAATAAATCCCCCGGTTAATGAGGGTTTTAAAATAATGTATTGCGGTTGAATTTCATTCAGCAATTCTATTTTTTGAGGAAGCTGGGCTATTCCGATCAATTCCTCATCCAGTGCAATCGGCAGTGGTGTGTTTTTGCACAGTTCTGCCATGGATTTTAATTGTCCCTGCTTAATGGGCTGTTCAATCGAATGCAGTTCTAAACGCGCTAATTTTTCGAGTATTCCGGCGGCTTCATCCGGATGAAATGCGCCATTGGCATCGACACGGATTTCTATTTGTTCGGAGGTAAATTCAGATCGAATTTCTGAAAGTAGATGGTATTCATCTTCAAAATCCAGCGCTCCGATTTTTAGTTTAATGCAGCGAAAACCTTGTTCAATTTTTTCTTTCACCTGTGCCCGCATTTGCTCAATGGGTGCCATCCAAACCAAACCGTTGATGTCAATCGCTTTTTCTCCACGGGTAAATGCAGATGGAAAAAGTATGCCCTTTTGGTTTTTGTCCAAATCCAGCAATGCCTGCTCCAGCGCAAATCGCACGGAAGGGAATTCCAGTAAATCGTGTTGCAACCATTGGGGATTGTCGGGGGAGTTGCATACATCGGCAAGGATGTCCTCGATGTCGGATTCTTTTTCGGGACTTAATCCCCTCAGCCAGCCCACCTCGCCAATTCCTCTGGCGTGATTCATTTGGGTGTCCTCTAAAACCAGAAACCAGGATTTTTTCTCAGTAAGAATTCCTCTGGATGTCCCCGAAGGTTTCCTGAATTTGAGCACATATGGGAAAAAAAAGCCGCGGATCATGGGTGACAAATGTAAGATCTCTTAGGGCATTTTGATGCAAGCCGATGCGAAAGATTCTTATTTCTTGGTTATTTTTATCCTATGAAAGCTGTGTTATTTATCGATCGCGACGGCACCATTATCGTGGAGCCTCCTGTAACGTTTCAGATTGACGCTCTGGACAAACTTGAATTTGTTCCCGGGGTAATCGGTGCACTGGCCGATATTCGTAAGAATAGCGCTTACGTGTTTGCCATGGTGAGTAATCAGGATGGATTGGGCACGGCGGCTTATCCAAAAGAAAATTTTGAAGTGGTGCAGCAAAAGATGTTGAAGACACTGGAAGGAGAGTCGGTCCGTTTCGATGCGATTCATATTGATGAACATTTTCCGGAGGACAATCACCCAAACCGCAAACCCGGAATTGGAATGTTATCGCAATATTTTTCCGGCGATTACGATTTAAAAAACAGTTTTGTAATTGGCGACCGCAATACCGATATTCTTTTAGCAAAAAACCTGGGTTGTAAAGCCATTTTCATTCGTAATTACGATCAGGTGGATCCTTCACTTCGTGAATATGTTGCATTGGAGACTTCCGATTGGAATGAAGTTCGCAGGTTTTTATGCCAACCATCCAGAAGCATCCACCATCAGCGCAAAACGAAAGAAACGGACATTCACATTAACTTAAATCTCGATGGCACGGGTGAAGTGGAAATTTCTACCGGACTCGGTTTTTTTGATCACATGTTGGAACAAATTGCCCGTCACGGATTACTTGATTTAAAATTAAAAGCAAAAGGTGATTTACACATTGATGAACATCACACCATAGAAGATGTTGGTATTGCCCTGGGAGAAGCCTTTTATCTCGCACTGGGTGATAAACGCGGAATTGAACGTTATGGTTTTTGTTTGCCGATGGATGATTGTTTAGCACAGGTTGCACTGGATTTTGGAGGACGAGCCTGGATAGAATGGAAAGCCGATTTTAAGCGCGAAAAAGTGGGAGACATGCCAACGGAAATGTTTTTCCATTTTTTTAAATCCTTTAGCGATGCGGCAAAATGTAATTTGAACATTCAGGCAGAAGGCGTAAATGAACATCATAAAATTGAAGCCATCTTTAAAGCATTTGCTAAAGCCATAAAAATGGCCGTGAAAAAAGATCAGAATAAATTAGTTCTGCCCAGTACCAAAGGGATATTGTAATTAAGAAGAAATACTATTTTGATTTGGAGCGATGTCCCAATTTCATAAAGTATTTTTCAAAATAGTGATACACGAAATAACTCATCACCAGTGAAACGGGAATTGCAATCAGCCAATTGAAACGGATTAAATCCGGCATGCCTAATTTGCAGAGAATCATTTTTAACGCAATACCTGATAAACTAAATACGATAGGGTGTAAGAGATAAACAGAATAACTGGCTTCTCCCAACCAGCTGAGCGGAGTATGAAGATTTTTTGGGAGCTGACCTTTTACTTTATAAATACCCAGCACCATCATAAAACAGCTTAAGGTAAAAATCAGCCGATTGTAACCGGTAACCAGATAAATGTTATCGCCATACGAAGGATATGCAGTAAACAATGCTAAACCTCCAATCATGAATAACCAGCTGTATTCATTTCGAATTTCTTTTTTCTCGCTGAGAAAACCAATCAGATAACCACCTAAAAACAGAAATACCTGGTTCAAGGGATTTACATAGTTGCGCCATTGTTCGGTGATGGTTTTTTCGGGACTCAGAATTGAAAACGCAAACTGGAGATAGATCAGAAAAATGAGTGCGCTGATCAGATAAAAAACGGATTTGTTGTTTTTGCTGAAATAAATGAAAAAAGGGAAAAACACATAGAAGACCAGTTCATTTCCGATGGACCACACTCCGGTGGAGAAGTAGGTGTCCCATTTTACAAATCCAAATAATCCGCTCAGATTTAAAAACAAATTTTCCCAATTGGGTATTTCTCGTTTTAATAAAACGCTTGCAATGGTAGCCAACCATAGCAAAGGGAAAATCCGGAAGAATCGTTTTTTAGCAAACTGAAAAAGATCTTCCCGGTTAGGAACCATGCGTTGGATGTACACATGATAAAGTGTTAAACCGCTAAGCACATAAAAAATGGAAACACCGTAAACACCCACACGACCCATAAACGATTTCGATTCGAAATTTCCGTAGGTCCACGACAAATAATGGTACAGCATTATTCCAAATGCTGCAATGCCTCTGAGGTAATCGAGATTGTGTAAACGGTTCATCAGTTGCGGATCACTCTGCGGATGATTCTGTTTTCTTTGGAATTACTCAATTGAATGAGATAGGCTCCTTTTGAATAATTACTCAGGTCAACCACCGTTTTACCGGTGAAAACACCACTGTAAACAAGTCGACTGCGGGTATCGAATATTTCAATTTTATTTTGTTCGGCCGAAGTTGTTTCAATAGTGAAAATTCCATTATTCGGATTCGGATAAATTAAAAGTTCAGGAGATGAATGGTCTGCTTCCTGAATACCCACAAATAAGTTGGCATCATTGGTAATGCTTCCCGTTCCATTAATAATCCAGTTGTTGGGATCAATGCCGTTTACGGATGCAAAAGAAGGAACATTCGGAATGAGGAATTGTTCCATGTTGGAGGCAATCTGAAAACGAATGATGGTGTCCGGCAATGATGTTCTGCTGAATTTTAATTCAAGATCATTGGTAAATGTTGGAGTAACTCCGGAAGCAGAGGTGCTGTGGGTAATTTGAACATGCATGTCGTTTCCACTTTTATTCCAGCGAACCTGATAGGTTGGAAATCCTTCTCCAAAATACCATTCCTGCATAAAATTGGTAAAGTCGAGTCCACTCACCGTTTCTGCCACATGAATAAAATCCAAACCTGTAGCTACTGAATCTTTAAAATCGATTTGATATTGCTTCAGCGTATTGAAAAAATCGGTATCGTCGTTCATTAAAAAGCGCAAAGTATGAATGATCGCAGCGCCTTTGTCATACACTAATCGTCCGTCGAAAATACTTGCATCATTGAGGGAGTCCAACACCCAAACCGAACCGCCGGGTTGCGATTTGATGTTTTGATGACGATTCGCCATATCCATGATTTGCTGACCCGGATATAAATTTTCCAGCATCAGGTATTCCGAATAGGAAGCAAATCCTTCATTTACCCAGATATCGCACCAGGAGGCACAAGTTACCTGATCGCCAAACCATTGATGTGCTAATTCGTGACAAGTAAGTGTATTGCTGAAAAATCCCTGGGTAGTCATGGTTTGATGTTCCATACCACCACTGATTGGAGCCATGCAGTGACCGTATTTTTCATCGGCAAATGGATATGGACCGAACAATACATCATAGAGCACAATGAAATCTGCGGTCTCGTCGATATCCGCCTGGAAATTGGGTAGTGTACCGGGATTATTGTAAATATAATTCTGAATTAAAACCGGACCTGATCCTGCAGGGTATGCGGTTACGTTGTACTCAATGTATTCAGCAACAGAAACGGAAATTAAATAATAGTCGATCGGGTGACGATGTTTCCATTCGTAGCGGGAAGTTCCGTTGCCCAGATCAACCACCTGTTGCAATAATCCATTAGAACCGGCTTTGCAGGCATTGGGAACGGTGATCCAAACTTCACAACTGTCTGCTTTATCTTTTAACGATTGCTTGCAAGGAAACCATTCATAAGCAGCAAATGGTTCCGATAAACTCCAGGTGACCTGATTTCCCCAGGAAGGAGAAAATGCATTGGTCATTCCGCCTCCGCCAAGTGGATTAGTTTGCGCTGTAGGAGGAGTTCCATTGTATTCTACGCGAATAATAAAGTTCTCATTCTGCAATTTATTCACCGGAATTTTAATGGCCGTATTTATTCTCGAATAAGAAACCGGATTTCCGTCGACAAACATTCCTGTTATGGTAAACGAACTGAAAAATTCTATTAAAGCAGAATCCAAATCCTCATTGGCACTGGCGTGAATTTCAGTTGCGCCGGAAAGGGTGGTGCTGGTGTTGGTCATTGCCAAATCGAGAAAATAAAAATGAACATCGTATCGTTCAGTTTCTGCTATTTGAGAAATACTGAAAGTATTACTCCGCAATTGCTGATTTTGAAACGATTTTACATGCGAGCAATGTCCGCTTTGATCTTGTGCCTGTACAAGCGCAGGAAGAAAAAGCAATAAAAAGGCTATTTTTTTCATGATGAAGAATGAATCCGAAATATAAGTAAAATAGTTTGCTGAGAAGCCTTTATTGAGGGAACGGAGAAAGGTTGGCAGTTAGAGGATTAAGTTCCTGCCGAATGTAACCCCGCCATCTATCTCTGAATTCTTACTGCATGTAAATAGGAAGCAATTACGTTTATCCTTGAACTTTGTGCTTTAGACTAAGCAGCCATTTCATTGCTTCTTGCTCATTGGTAAATGATTTCATGGGGATAGGTGGATTTTGTAAAGCAAATACCATTTTCATAACCAATTGAGATAATCCTGGTTTGGATACCATGGCCATGGCGGAATAAATCTCTGCCACTTTTTTCGAAGAGTGTTGGCGTGTTGCTTTGTCGGGAACAGGCGATTTAGTTAAGTGGATTAACAAAGGAACCGGTTTTCCGCCTGTAATTTTTTTAACCAGCGCTACATTTTCATCTATAAGCGAAACCGTACGTTGAATGTTTTTCGAATAAGAAATTAAAATTCCGTTATCGAGAAGTTGATAATCTGCTATGGTCCCCTGTATTAAATCCTGTTTCATTTTTTTTCTCTTAACGATGGAAAATTATCCAAATCAATATCGGGAAATTCCCCATTGCATTTCTTAATCAGTTTGCCGACCAATCCATTTTTTTCATCGGGTCGACCAACACGAACGGATAAAAAGCATTCCGGATTGGACTCATCAATATATTCATCTGCCGAATAAGATTCTCCTGTTACTGCATCTTCATCGATTTCGCTGCCCAGAAAAAATCCGGATCCAATTTTTGCTCTGCCTTTAAATTCCGCTTTTTTATCCTTTTCCTCAAAGGTTATCAGGTACGAAAGCGAAGTGTATTTATCGCGTAACAACTCGACTTGAATTTTAAGTTTGTTTTTTTCTCCCTGTAGTATCGTTTTTGAGTTTAGCGCAGGTTCCTGTGGGAAAAAGATAGTGTCGGTATCATTTGAAATAATCAGATGATCCTTGATCACTGTTTTTTCAGCGCCGATATTATTTTTAATTTCTTCAAGTAGCTCTTCATCATAAAGAGAACTCATTGGCGTTTCCAGTTCTTGTTGCGATTCTGTGAGACTGTCCTTAGCCACGGGTTTTAATTCATTTTTTTGCTCGGTAGAGGTGCACGATAGTACCAGCATGAAAATTGGAATAAGCAGAATGTTATTTCGCATAACGTTTTTTAAAGAAGTGAAAAATATAAATGACGGATAATAGCATAAAGGGTAATGCGCAAAGCAATATCCGAAAATGAAGCGTTATTAATCCAATAAAAAAGAGTAATCCAAAAAGCGGGAGGAGCATCACAAACGAAAAAAGGGCGGTCCATTTCGATTTGTCAGGATATAGTGCGGAGTACAAGAGGAGGATTTGTCCGACTAAAGGAAAAATCACCATGGGATGAAATAGAACATCCTTAGCGGGAAAACCTGAAAATAATAGTTCTCTTTCCAATTGAAACGTATACGCATGTTGTGTTCCCCACTCGGTATATCCAATGAGTGTGCATAAAAATGCCATCAAAAAATACATCCGTTTTTGCTTCATTCTTTTCGTTTAAACTCAATCAGGTATCGGGTAGGAAAATCTTTGGTGATAAATTCCGAAGGATATCCTGAACCACTCAATTCATAGATGATGATTAAATGTTCATTTTCTATTTTATAGAGCGCTTTAAAATGCAGGTCGGTATTGGGCCCCTCCTTTCCTATAATATCCATTGTATTTCCATTTACTCTGATAATTCCCTTATCGGTATCTTCTGCTTTTACCACATAGGTGCTATCCTTAATGGTGAGCGACTGATTGGCGTAATAAGAAGGCGGCACATCATTCCCCTGAAATTCCTGCCTTACGGGAATCCAGGTTCCCTGTAGCGTTTGTAGTTGACTTTTCGGTTGTGTGGCGCATGACCAAATCAATAGAATAAAAAGCAGGAATGCAGTTCGATTTTTCATGCGGAAAAAATACAATATTTTCTTTCACTGGCGATTAGAATCCGTATAGAATGTTCTTTTTTCCTATTTTTGATTTGCATGAATCACGCTTTGGTTATACAAGGAGGAGGTTTCCGTACGGCTTATAGTTCGGGTGTACTGGATGCTTTTATGGAATTGGATTATTTTCCCTTTAACCAAATTGTAGCGGTTTCCGGTGGAGCAATTGCTGCTTCCTATTATATTTCCCGTCAACCGCGGAATTGTTTTAATTCCATTTGCTTTCTTGCCGAAAAGGGAAGATTTGTAAACATAAGCGGCGTTTTCCGTTCACGGCCATTAATGGATGTTGATATTTTTCATGCCATTTCTTCCACGCATTTTCCATTTGATAAAACAGCAGCGCTCCGTCACCTTCGTGATAAGCAATTCAGAATTGTAATGACCTCCCGCAAAAGTGGTCAAGCTTTCTATTGTGATCCCACTCAATGCCAATGGGAGGAGGCGGTAATTGCATCTTGTTCGCTTCCTTTTATCACCAAGGGTGAACAATTTATTTTAGGCGAGGCGTACATGGATGGAGCCTGGAGTGATCCCTTGCCGGTGGAATTTGCATACGGACAAGGCGCTCGAAAAATTACGGTGGTGCGGACCACTCCTCAACATGAAAAAGGCACAAAAACCTGGTTCGATCGGGTGGGTGAGTTGTATTACCGCAATCACCTTCCTTTAAAATCGACATTTTCCGATAATCATATTTACTTTAATAAAGCCATAGAATTCCTCAATCACCCTCCGGCTGACCTGGAAGTGAACCAAATTGCGCCTGCTACTCCATTGAAGGCCGGTTTATATACCACTTCCAAAGCGCTTCTTCATGAAGATTATCATCAGGGATTGGAGGCGGGACGCCGTTTTGTGAATCAGGAGCTTAGTTTGACTGTATAATTTTTTTTATTTCTTTTTGTGTAACCAAATGGTTTCCTATATTTGTAACCAAATCGTTACATATGGAGACCCGCAGAGATGTTTTTCAAGCTATAGCAGATCCTACCCGAAGGGCTATTTTGGGTTTGCTGGCTACGCAGAGCCTTACCTTAAATGCCCTGGCCGAAAATTTTGAGGTGAGTCGTCCCGCCATTTCCAAGCATGTCAAAATTTTAAGCGAGTGTGGTTTAATCGAGATCGACCCCAATGGCAGGGAGCGTTATTGCAGAGCGCGAATGGATAAATTAAGCGAGGTATCAGATTGGGTAAATCAATACAGCAAATTCTGGGAATCGCAATTGGATGCCCTGGATCTTTATTTACAGCAATTACAGAACAGAGAACATAAAACAGAACCCAAAAACAAAAATCATGGAAAAACCATTTAAGATTGTCCGCACTTTAAAAGCTCCGCGTGAGCTGGTGTTTGAGGCTTTTACTCAGGAACAGCACCTGAAACATTGGTGGGGACCAACCGGTATGCAGTTGGAAGTAATTAAACTGGATGTTCGCGAAGGCGGAAGTTTTCATTATAAAATGATTGGTGAAAACGGTATGTTTGGATTTGGTATTTTTCATTACCGGAAAATTAATGCACCAAACAGCATTGAATTCACCAGTTCATTTGCCGATGAAACAGGAGAGATTATTCGTCCACCATTTCCCGGAAATTTTCCGCTTCGTGTTTTGAATGTGTGGGAATTTTCGGAAGAGAATGGAGAGACCACCATTACTTTACAAGGCTGGCCTTTATCTGATGATCCGAAAGAAATCGATTTCTTTGCGGGTATGCACGAAAGTATGAATGGAGGTTTCTCCGGGACATTTGCAAATCTGGAAGCATACCTCACGAAAATTATGCAATCGTAATTGGTATAGAAATTTTTATAATAAAAAAGGGCAGGATGATTTTCCTGCCCTTTTTATTTAAGCTTGTTTTACCAGCTGAATTTCGCCGTGTATTTTAATATCATCACCCAGCAAAAATCCTCCTGCTTCTAATGGAGCATTCCAGTTTAATTCCCAATCCTTACGGTTGATTTTTCCATCCACCGTAAATCCTGCTTTCTGATTGCCCCATGGATCTTTTGCAATACCGTTGAATTCGGCATTCAGTGTTACTTCTTTGGTGATTCCTTTAATTGTCAGATCACCAGCTAAAGTCATATCCGAACCATTGGCTTCTACTTTTTTTGCAACAAATTTCAATTCAGGAAATTTATCCGCTTCAAAAAAATCACCACTGTGCAAATGTGCATCGCGTTGATCGTTGTTGGTAAAAATGGATTTGATTTCGGCTGTGACTTCAACTTTAGCTCCCGAAAAATTTTCTCCTTCGGTTTCTGCTGTTACCTGAAACGATTTGAATGAACCGTTTACATTCGAAATCATTAAGTGACGGATTTTAAATCCTAATTCGCTGTGGGTTGGGTCGAGCGCCCATTTAATTGTTGACATATTTTTTAAGTTTTAGTACAATTGTTGTATATACAAATGTATGGATTCTTTTTTATTTTCAAACTGCTAAACCGATAATTTTTGTCATTTTTTCAGTAGTGTTTGTAAATCAGCCGATTTTGAATGAACTTAGACCAAAATTTAGAACACCATGAATCCAGACATGATTGCACCTTTTGCTATAGTGGGAGTGATTGTCCTCCTGCTTTTAATTTCAACTTTTTCCACAATCCAGCAAGGAACAGTGGGAGTAATTACCGTTTTTGGTAAATACCGTCGCATTATGTTGCCCGGTTTAAATATGAAAATTCCTTTTATTGAGAAAGTTTTTCGTCGCGTTAGTATCCAGAACCGTTCCGTTGAACTGGGTTTCCAGGCGGTAACGGTGGACCAGGCCAATGTGAATTTTACGGCGATGTTGTTGTTTTCGGTGTTGGACCAACAAGAAGAAACGATAAAAAACGTGGCCTTTAAATTCGTTGACGAGCGAAATTTTATGCAGGCTTTGGTTCGTACGGTAGAAGGTTCTATCCGCGCTTATGTGGCCAGTAAAAAACAAGCAGAAATTTTATTGCTGCGTCGCGAAATTGTAGAAGAAGTGAAAGGTCATCTCGATAAAACACTTGAAGATTGGGGGTACCATTTGCTCGATCTTCAGATGAATGACATCACGTTTGATGATGAAGTAATGCGCTCCATGGCGAAAGTAGTAGCCTCTTCCAATATGCGTGCTGCTGCAGAGAATGAAGGTCAAGCTTTATTGATCACCAAAACCAAAGGTGCCGAAGCGGAAGGTAATGCAATTAAAATTGCTGCAGAGGCCGAAAAAGAAGCGGCTATTTTGCGCGGTCAAGCCGTTGCCCGTTTCCGTGAAGAGGTGGCTAAAGGTCTTTCCGGTGCTGCGAAAGAAATGCAACAGGCGAATCTCGATTCCAGCTTTATTCTCTTCACCATGTGGACAGAAGCCGTTAAGAATTTTGCGCAAGAAGGAAAAGGAAACCTCATTATTCTGGATGGCTCAGTAGATGGCATGAAGAAAACCCTGAAAGAGTTATCTGCCGCCTCTAAAATGGGACTGTTCGAAAACCCTGAAAAACAGGACTAATCCTCGTTTTAAACGATAATTTTCAGAAAAGGCGTATTTCCATCCGGATTTGCGCCTTTTTCTTTTGAGCAAAGCCTTATTTCCCTTACATTTGCAGCCCAAATCACAGGGATATGTCAACCGGTATAAAATTCTTCGCGGGCCGTGCAACGCAGGATCTTGGAAAAAAGATCGCTGAAAGTTATGGCGCCAATCTTGGTCAGGTAGCTGTTTCCACCTTCAGTGATGGTGAGTTTCAGCCTTCCTTTGAAGAAACCGTGCGCGGTAAAGATGTTTTCATTGTACAAAGCACCATTCCACCGAGTGATAATTTATTCGAATTGTTGTTGCTCATCGATGCAGCGAAACGTGCCTCGGCGAAACGTGTGGTTGCAGTGATTCCTTATTTCGGATTTGCCCGTCAGGATCGTAAAGACAAACCCCGTGTTTCCATAGGCGCGAAACTGGTAGCGAATTTACTTACTGCAGCCGGTGTGGATCGTATCGTTACGATGGATTTGCATGCGGATCAGATTCAGGGATTTTTTGAAGTTCCGGTGGATCATCTTTTTGCGAGCACCGTATTTATTCCCTATGTACAAAGTTTAAATCTACCTAATCTTACCATGGCAGCACCGGATACCGGAGGAACAAAACGTGCCAATGCTTATGCGAAGTACCTCAATTGCGAATTAGCGATTTGTTATAAACAACGCAAAAAAGCAAACGAGATTGAAAGCATGACCGTAATTGGTGATGTTGCCGGGAGAGATATTGTGTTGGTGGATGACATCATTGATACTGCAGGTACATTAACCAAAGCGGCAGACATGATGCTAGAGCGTGGAGCGAGCAGTGTTCGCGCTATTTGTACACATGCCGTTTTATCGGGCAGTGCTTACGACCGCATTGAAAAATCAGGAATTTCCGAATTGATCGTTACCGATACCATTCCGCTTCGTCAGCAAAGCTCCAAAATCCGGGTGCTTACCGTAGCGAATTTGTTCAGCGATGTAATCAGCCGCGTTCAAAATTTCGAATCAATCAGTTCACATTTTATTATTCAGTAACCAATTAATTAAACATACAAAATGAAAAAAGTATCATTGAGCGGTTCGCCAAGAGCGGGCGTAGGGAAAAAAGATGCTGCCGATTTGCGCAACGAAGGAAAAATCCCTTGTGTTCTTTACGGAGGCACAGAACAAGTTTCTTTCAGTGCAAACGAAAATGAATTAAAAAAAATCGTTTGGTCGCCAGATGTATTTATGATTGAGCTCGACATCAACGGCAGAAAAGGTAATGCCCTGATTAAAGATGTTCAGTTTCACCCGGTGACAGATCGTTTAGTTCATATTGATTTTCTTGAACTTTTCCCTGGTAAACCAGTTAAAGTAAAACTTCCTGTTCGTCTTGTTGGATCTGCAGAAGGTGTTAAAAAAGGTGGTAAACTTCTTCAGAACTTCCGTAAAATTTCTGTTTTCGGTGCTCCTGAAAATCTTCCTGATTTAATTGAAGTAAATGTTGAAGCCTTGAACATTGGCGAAAATATCCGCATCAAGCATGTTTCTATTGACGGTATCCGTCTGTTAGAAGCTCCTGAAGCAGTTATTGCCTCTGTACAAACTACCCGTAATGTTGCTCAGGAAGCTGCAGCAGCTGCTACCGGTAAGAAATAATAAATTGCATTCGCTATGAAGTACCTCATCGTAGGATTAGGCAACATTGGTAGCGAATACGAAGATACCCGACATAATATCGGATTTTCAGTGCTGGACGCTCTCGCAAGGGCGTCCAGTGCTGTTTTTAGTCAGGACCGACTCGCTTATCACAGCGAAATAAAATTCAAAGGCCGTACGCTGGTTTTAATCAAGCCAACCACCTACATGAACCTTTCCGGTAAGGCCGTCAATTATTGGTTGCAGCATGAAAAAATTCAGGCGGAAAACATGATGGTGGTAACGGATGATTTAGCACTTCCATTCGGAAAAATAAGGATTCGTCCCGCAGGAAGCGATGGCGGACATAACGGACTAAAAGATATACAGGCCACCTTGGGACATGCCAATTACCCCCGCTTACGTTTTGGAATCGGTGCTGAATTCTCTAAAGGAAAACAAGTGGATTATGTATTGGGCAAGTGGAGCGAAGAAGAATTAAAAACACTTTCTGCACGTATTGATCTTGCTTGTGAAGCAATAAAAACATTTGCAGCAGCTGGATTGCAGCATGCCATGAACGGCTATAACAACAAATAATATTTTCCTAACTTACTGGAAAATATTTCTCCATGTCGCTATCGGAAGAGCGTAAAAAAAACAAAGAAGAAAGTCTGAATGTGTGGAATGGTCTGGCCGATGTGTACCAGAAAAAATTTCAGCCTATTCGTATTTACGATGAAAGTTACCGGGAATTAATTAAGATGATACCGCCTTCATCCCATGTGTTGGAATTGGGTGCGGGACCCGGAATGATTTCATCCTTTGTACATGCTTCCAGAACTGATTTACGTTTCACTATAACTGATGCAGTTCCTTCGATGGTAGAATTAGCGGCACGAAATCTTCCAACTGCAAAGGTTTTTCAATTGGATACGGATCAGATTTCAACCTTAACAGAAAATTACGATGCTGTGATAATGGGTTTTTTAATTCCTTATTTATCGATGACGGAATTGGATGATTTGTTTTGCGATTTAAAAATGAAAACGAATACGAATTGCGTCGTCTATGTAAGTTGGGTAGAAGGTAACGAAGAAGCATCGGGATGGAAAATAAATTCACGTGGTGAACGGGTTTACTTTTATTATCACCAGGGTGAAAAGGTGTTGCAAAGCTTGCTTAGGTATTTCAGTTTAACAGAAAGTAAATTATTACAGGTAGAATATCCGGTGGAGAATGGACAAGAAATTCATTCCATAGCTATATTAAAATTGCGCAGAAAAATTAATGCGTAGATTTAAAATTTCAGATGAAAACAAAGTATAATTTTCTTATTCCGATTGGCGCAATTTTACTTACGCTGCTGTTGTTTTATGTTCTGAGCAATTTTGTGTTAGTGGCAAATCCGGATCATGCACCTGTGGCAGCCAATGGAAAAGGTGTTGCCAAAGGTCTTTCGATTTTTGCTGCGTCGCTAAAGCAAATTTTTCTTCAAATTTATTTTTCACTGTGGTCGGCAGCTATTTCGCTAATGGGAGTGCTGTTATCCCTTTCGCTTGCCTTAAAATTTCAGAAACGAGATTCGGTTTATTTGCAGGGAATAAAAAATGCAATAGGAATTAACATTATTGCTTTTGGACTCCTGGTATTCTTTTTAATATGGATATAAAAAAATCCCGAACGAATCCGGGATTTTTTTGACTTAGATTTTTACTTCCGCTTTTTTCTTTTTAAAGAATAAGTTGAAGTTTTCGAAGATCACATAGACCTGCATGATATTATTCTTTTCAATTTTATGTCCTGTTTCTACAAGTTGATTAGTAACGCTGTTATAAGAACTCGATACACGGTTTGCAACTTGTAATCCATATCCCAATTCGAAGCGCATCGGGTATTTCATTTTAGGTTTGTATCCCAATAAACAAAAGGTTCGATTTTGATCCCAAAGTTTATTGTTATTGGTGTTTTCTCCTAAACCTAAAAACACTTCATTCCAGGTAACGATATAAAATGTTTTATCTTCTAATGTTGTGTGTTTTCCCAGTGGAATGGTAGCACGTAAAAAATAACGCATTCTCATTTTATAGTTGTTCGAAGGAAAATCCAATCCCATTCCATATCCTACACCTCCGGAAGTATCTGCCACTTTGGTTCCGATATAACGGAATTCATAACGGTATCGCTGATCGATCATTACTCGTCCGATTTTATTGCTGAGGGTTAATTGCGGACAAATTCTGAATTCGGGTTGAATCAAGGTTTTTCCTCCTCCTTCACTCGGCGGAGTCCAAGTTTCCCAAAATCCCAATGGCGACAATGATAAACGAACTGATTCATTCAATTGATAGTGGATCCATGGGCGATATACATGCTGAAATTTGTATTTGAATAAATTTCCAGTTGCATTGGATACATCATCAGGGTCCGACATTCTTCTATACTGATAATCGAGCTGCCATTTGAATTTGCCGCCGATCTTACCGTTAATTACGGTTTCCGTCCAAAATGAATTGCGCTGAAAATATTCTCTTTGCTGCGCATTAAGGCTTGATCCCAATAGCAATAGGATAAAAATCACTACACTTTTAATACTTATTGAATTAACCCTCATAATTGTTTTTTTATGTTGGGGCAAAATTAAGTTCATGATTTATTCATAAATGATCACTTAATTTATCTTTGTATTAATTAAATATTAAGCTGGTTAATTTAATGTTACCAAATATTAATCATTGATTTCCAGTGATTTTATAGCTTTGTTGTGTGAAAAATCTAAGACTCGTTGCGCTGTTCACAGTGCTTTATTACCCACTATTGGCGCAGAAGTCAAACCTGGAAATCGGGATTGGAATTGGAAATAATGGTCAACTCGAAAAAACGATGAATGACTTCTATTTCTATGGTCACGAAACAGCCTATTTAGATGATACCTGGGACGATAAAACGAATACGATGAAGTTTTCCTTTACCGGGGCTTATTTTATAAAGGATGACGTTGCGCTTCGTGTAAAAGCAGGATATGCCATTCGCAGGGATCAGTATGCACGGGTGAGGCCAACGGAAATTGTTGATTATACCATCGAGCAAAATGTGGTAAATGTAAATCCGGGAATTTCATTTCAGAAAAAATGGGAGCGGTTTAAATTGACCACCGGTTTCGAAATTCCTCTATTTTTTGTGAATCAATTTTTGATTCAGGAGAACTATACACAGAAACCCGATTCAGTGAACATCGCATTTCAGAATGTCAGTACCCTTACCATGCCCGGGGGAATGATGTTTGGGTTAAATCATTTTGTTGGAATTCGCTATCAGCTTAATGATGTCATTGGTATAGGTGCCGAATTCAATTACGGATTACTTTATTCGAAGTTAGGAGGGGAAATTGTACAGGAAGGAACCACGACGATTCCTGCTTTTGCTACCTCGGTTTATAAGTACACTAAAACCTATAACAAACTCTTTTTTTCGTCGCCCGAAATTTCTATGGGGATTTATTTTAATCTGACGCGTTAAATACACCGCCTTTAAATGGGCCAATCGGTACGTTCCTACACTTTGAATCGAAGGAGGATGGGTATTTACTACATTGAAATCTCATGGCCTCCTCTCTCTATATTGCCTTGTTGAAGAAAATGCTGGTAGATTATGATGCTATTGAAACTTCAGAATGGCATCCTTTATTTATCGTTGAACCGAATTACAAAACGTTTTGGTTATTTCCGCTTGATCGTTTGTTGCGGAAAAGAAATTTTTCGATTGGAAAATTAATTCCCGTTACAGAAGAATTACGAGTAGAAGGTCTCGATTGGCCGGCCAGGGCAAAAACCATGATCGGATTAAAGCGACTTGACAATATTGAGTTGTGTGTAGAATCCATATTAAAAGATAATATTCCCGGCGACTTTATAGAAACCGGTGTTTGGCGTGGTGGGGCCGGAATGTTGATGCGTGCTATCTTGTTGGAGAAAAATATTGTTGACCGAAAAATCTGGTTGGCAGATTCATTTCAAGGTTTGCCCAAACCGGATGAAAAAAATTATGCAGCAGACAAAAATAATCCGCTGTATAAATACAAGATTCTTAAAGCGAGTCTGGAAGAAGTTATTCAAAATTTTAAAAAGTTTGATTTACCACTGGATCAAGTTGAATTTGTTCAAGGCTGGTTTAAGGACACCCTGCCTCAATGTAAAGTAGAACAACTCTCACTCCTTCGACTGGATGGCGATTTATATGAATCCACCATATTGGCGCTTGACCATTTATACCCCAAACTTTCTCAAGGCGGATTTGTAATTGTAGATGATTATAATGCCTTTCCAAATTGCAGAAAGGCAGTTGATGATTTTCGGACCAAATTTGGAATAAATCAGGAGCTAATTACGATTGATCGCGAGGCTGTGTATTGGAGAAAATGAAGGAGAAAAAAATTCAGCATATTTATTGGTTCGCTTATTATGGACTTTCATCTCCAAGCGTAAGATACAGGGCCTTATTTCCATTGCAGGATTTTAATGCAAAAAGGGAAATAACTTATGATTTAGTTTTGCCCGGATATAAAATCAAAAACTTACTTCAATTTTTTAAGGTATATTTTTCTATTCTCTTTTTTAGGAAAAAGCATTCGATCATCGTTATACAACGAATTCAATCGCGCTTTATTTATGCTTTTCTTTTGAAGCTTCTGATTAGAATTAGAAATGACAATACGATTTATGATTTAGATGATGCAGATTATCTCGATACGGATCCAACTACCATTTATTATTTTGCGAAACATTGTTCTGCAATTGCGGCCGGAAGCGAGCGCATTAAAAGGCATTTGGAGGCATTTAACAGAAATGTTTTTCATGTTACTTCACCAGTGGTTGATTTAGGTATCTGCAAAGGCAAGCGAAATGAAAAATTCACCATCGGCTGGATAGGCGATTTCGGAGGTGAACACCGGCGCTGTCTGGAAGAGCTGCTGTTTCCTGTGTTAATTGATATCGATTTTCCGGTTACTCTTGTACTAATGGGAATTAAAACATTCGAAGAGAAATCTCAGGTTTTGCAGCAATTTACTTTTTCAAAAACCATTTCTTTAGAAATACCAATGGATATTGACTGGACGAATGAGCACTCAATTCAACAGGAAATCTCCAAATTTGATGTTGGTATAGCAACACTGAATAATAAACCGATTCAACTCTCTAAATCCGGAATTAAGGCCAAGCAATATCTCAATAATGGAGTGCCAACCATCAGTTCTGATTTAAAAGAAAACAATCGTTTTGTTATGCATGAGAAAAATGGTTTTCTCTGTACCACATCAATAGAGTTTCTTAAGTCTATTCGGCGCTTAAGGGATATGGATGATTCGAATTATGAATTAATGGTGACTGAAGCCTTAAATTCGAGGGTTTATTTTAATCATGATTATTACTATCATGCTATTCTGGAGATGGTAGATTAGATGTATATATCGCTTTAAACTGCTTAATGTCGAATTATTCCAATTAGTGTCAGGATAATTCTATATTTGGAAATGCATCTGAATCCCGAAATAGTTCAACTTTCTGAAAAACGGTTATTCGGGAAAATGGGATTAATTTCATTTGCGCAATTTAATGTTGCGCCCATTTGGAAATCCTTTCAGCAGGAGAAGCATGGTTTAGTCCCAGCAAAACCCTTTGAAGTTATTTCAGCAGCGGTATATCCTTCCGGATTTTTTAAATCATTTAATCCCACAACTCCATTTGAAAAATGGGCAGCCCTGGAAGTAAAGCACGATGCAAATCTGCCGGATGGATTTTTAGAATTAATTATTCCAGACGGATTCTATGCCCGCTTTTTATATAAGGGATCATCTGCAGACCGAAGTTTTATGCAGTCGATTTTTAGCGAGTGGTTGCCTGCTTCAGAATATGAATTAGATGATCGTCCACATTTCGAGATCCTGGGTCCTAATTACCGGAACAATGATCCTGAATCGGAAGAGGAGATTTGGGTGCCGGTTCGGAATCGATAAGCGTTATTGATTAAAAGCTATCAATCCACTTCAAAACCTTCTTTTAAACGAATTCCGGTTAACTCCCGAATTTCAGCAATGAATTGATCCAGCTGTTCTTCATTTTCGGTGGTGAGCAGGAGAATTTCATTTTCCTTGTAATCCCTGATTGAAATGGACCAGGATGGGACACCCCTAAGCTTGTTCCTTCGTTCTTTGTAATAGACAACAGTTGATTTTACCAGTTCTTTTACAGTATAAAAGGGGATTTCAAAACTGTTGTTGTAAATTATTTTTTTGTTGTCCCCATCAATGGTGATGCTTAAATTTTCATAGGCCCGTTTCATGAAAATAATGCCCGGAAGAATAAACAACAATGGAAAGGGGAAAAAATAAAGTAATGATTGGGGTGATTGACTGACCAGCCCATAGAGTATCAGTATTCCGATGGCAATGAAACCTAAAGCCCATTGGTATAGATAGGTTGAATTGGTGGTGATAAAGATTTTATTCTCTTCCCGACTTACAAACCGGTAGGAGTATTGCTCTTTTTGTGGACTTATTAAAGATGGAATCAGATATTTGGTGCTCTTAAGGATAAAATTAAATACCCGGTCTTCCCATCTTATTTTAGATTTTTTTTTCATGCTTTAAATTCCCGCACTTATCAGCATACAGGTATAGGAAAACAAAAAAGATGACACATTAATTATTCGCGATTTGATGCCTGAATTTAATTGCCGGTTTTCCACTTTATAATATCGTTTAAATGTAATCACCGTAAAGGTGTAGGTAATAATATAAACCATCATAATATCGATATGTGCGGTTCGGATAGGTTTTGGTCCGCCTAACATTTGAATTTCCCAAATGAACCAGGTAGAAAATCCAACCAATGCAAGGTACATGGCTCTTAATGGATTTTCGTTTTTAAGCAGCCACTTAAAATTGGTTCTTTCTGAATAAAAGACATACATCTCCAGTCCGGTCGAAAAAAGTGTTAATCCAAAAAGTCCCAAATAGAATTTAGACGCGATGCTTTTGGGAAGATCAAAATAATGAGGGATGGCATAGAGGAGGAGAAAATATTGAAATAGCGATAGAAAAATGAAAATTCCTCCTACTGCTTTTGCATTTTCATTCAGATAGTATTTGTCTTTTAGAAAAAGAGCCATCGATAAATTGACCCATAAACTGAATAGAAAAAATGCAATACAAAAAACACCCATGATGTAGTTCGGTTCATTGGGATCAATTGCAGCATATATGGCTTTTCTAAAGGGTGCCGTAATTAGAAATGAAACCCCTAGTGCAAAATTGACCAGGGTGTCGGGATTAAAGGGAAGTTTAATTTTTTGTTTCATTGATAATTTAAATTTTACGGCGGTCATTTTCTCCAAGACTTTCCCATAATATCTGCATGATGGTTTCTTCCACTTTAGCACCATTTCCATTTAGCGGATGAATGGACCGGATAATATTCATGCGGAGATCCAGATTTTTTTCCGGAGAATTTTCGGGTTTCATTCCGAGGGCATTCAGTTTAATTTCGGCATCCGAATAGCCTTGCAATGTATCATTGAGCTCAGCACATTGGTAACACATGCCTTGCTTGTTGATGATGGCACATCGGTGCTGGTATTTCTCCTTCAATTCTTTTCTTCCTTCGAACAACAAGTGTTTAACCACGCCTTCGCTTAAATTTAAAATATCAGCAATTTCATTTCGTTTAAACTCATACACTTCTTTTAGAATGATGGCAATTTGTTTTTCAAGAGAAAGATTTTTAGTGATGCAGGTAAAACAATAATTGATGTGTTCTTCCAGTTCAAATTTTTGTTCGGTCTGACTCCGGAATGATCCGACTATTTTCTCCAGATTTTTAGGATCCGATTCTGCTGCTTTTCTGCAGGTGTCCTGCGCATCCAATTCCCATCGGCGTTTTACCCGTTGCTGATCTCTCGCAATATTGGTAGCAATACTAAATACCCAGGTTTTTAAAGAGGATTCTCCCTTGAATAAGTGATATTTTTCGCTGGCACGGATAAAGGTGTCGTGAAGAATATCTTCGGCATCCTGTTTATTGGCTGTTAAACGGTAAAGGTAACCTAACAGTTGGTCGGAAAAATTGGAAAAAGCAGATGAAATTTCAGAATTCATATATCCAAATACCTGGTCTTGTTCTAAACAGTGGCGAAATATACAACCATTGAAAGATACAAAAAAGATAGTGGAAATAATGACCTTGAAAAATCAACAAGTTTTAGCACAACTGCTCATTGCTAATTACCAATAATGGAAGTGTGGTGCTCACGGTCATGGTTCCTGAATTGCTGTTTTTTATCAGCGACTCGAAAAATCCCATGCGGTGGTGGACCATTACCAGTAAATCGGCATGGTTTTCTGTAGTTCCATCAAGAATACCTTGCTGGATATTTTTGTTGCGCACATATTGAAATTGGTAATCCAGATCTTTGAGAAGTGGTTTTAATTTTTCCTCCATCTGTTGATCGGGTTCTCTTTCGTTTTCTTTATTAAGGACATGCAACACATCCAGTTTTGCCGCATTGATTTTTACCATATTTCTTAAGGTGGTGAGTTCACAATTTTCTTTTATGTATTGTGCATCGCAGGCATAGGTTATTTTTTTAATGCCTTTATACTTGCTGGTGTCCGGAACAACCAGTAATGGAAATTGCATTAATTGAATTGCGGAAGTGGTAGTGTTTCCAAACCATTTATATTCCGGCAAATTATTTTGAATGCCCATAACGACTAAATCTACCCGATGATCCGAAGTATATTCTTTCAGGTTTTCGATCGTGTCGTTTTGGCGGATTTCAAAATCAACCGCAATACCGTATTTTGAATGAAGGTCCAGTGCTATTTTGTTTAATTCACTTTTATGTTGTGCCATTAATTTATCGATGGTTCCGGTATTTGCAAGTGCATTACTGGCATGAATACTTAATTTAAACACATGAAACAAAGTTAATTTTGCCCCTGAAATACGGGCTAACTCAGCAGCATAGTGAGTGGCATTATTTGCAGGTTCAGAAAAGTCGGTGGGGACCAAAATGGACTTCATATTGCTTTTTTACAAAAATGAAAAAGCCATCAGGTCCGGGTTATGACTTGCATCATGAATTTTTATGATGTTATACGGAAAATTGACTTTCTTTTTGTTCTAATTGGTGAATTTAAGCTGATGTACATCTATAACGATTAATTGTGGTCCCTTTCTCGCCTTCCCGTTTTTCTTTCGGGGTGTTACAATGCGGAAAGAAGGGTAGGGAATAGTATCAACCTGTTGATGACGATAAACTACATTGGCAGCTTTTGCCCATTGACCGAAGATGTCAACGGTATAATTATGCTGCTTTAACAATCCTGTTTGTGAATCGAAAATGAATTCTTGTTTTTTGCAGTGGGTTGGAATATCATTCGGGAATTCTGCAATGAGCATTCCATCTTTTGGAGAGGTCCATTTTATTTTTTCGTTAGAAAGCAGATTTGGAAGCGTGAAATAATTCCAAAATGCATAATTGGCAAAATAGCACATATCGAGATCATCCCATTTGAAAAATCGTCTGCCTCCGGGAAAATACGAACGAGCATTTTTGCGTTCGCTAAGTGTATCGCCTTTGGTGTTTACAAGGCGTACTGTTTCTCCATCGAGAACACCAGTTATATCCGGATTTTTATTAATGGGACTAATACTGCACCATGGACGATGGATTTCCATTTTAAGTTTAACATGATCAAATTTATTTCTGCCTTTTAGCCGAAATGCCAGCCCATGATCCGAAACCTCTGCTTCAATGTATTTATAATTGCGCCATACATGACTTCCTCCGTAGGCACTTATTACTTTTTGCTTAAGCAAGTTCAGGCTACTATCACTGGAATTTTCAGTTTCATTTCCCATTATCTGGATTTTATTTTTTGAAAGTACATCAGTCCTCGAACCGGGAATCTCATTGATGATACCAAGGAAGGCAAACAGAATCAATTTTGCATTCATCGATTCAACTTATCACGCAGTGAAATTATTATCCAATTTGCGACCCAGGTTTCTATTAAACTTAAAGGTATCGCATAGGTTAAAATTTCAACAGGTAGGACTTTCATGTTCCCGATAACCAGCCACATTTGTACAAAGGAGAAAAACCATGTAATCGCAGTGCTGTCCCTCATGGAGAAACGCTTGCTGATAATGGAAATCAGGATAGCGAATATCAATGCCCATAATCCCCAAATTGCACCGTTGACAGGTTCCGTAGGGAATTGAAGTCCCATGTTTTCATAATGTTTTGTCCAAATGGCTATTAGCCAAAGCTGGTTTCTGCCAAATTCGCATAAGCTTATCCAAATCCAGGCGATAAACACGGGTAGAATTATTGAACGGAGGTTTTTCATATTGACTTTTTATTGTTTAGACGAATTAGCGTGTAAAAACGGTCGGACATATTTTTGACTGAGACTTCTTTTTTCTTTCGCGCCGCAACGATTATAACAGCGTATATATTGAGGCGACCTAATTTTTAAATTATTATATTCAAACTATTAAAATTCATTTATATTCATCAAAATGTTTTTTATATATGAAAAATAGGGCTTTTCATTTTTTGTTTGTACTGATAACAAGTGTTTTTTTTGCGCTATTTTCTACTCATGGATTTTCCCAGGATTCTCTAAAAAAATTGATTGTTACTCCTCTCATAGGTGATTTTTATATTTACACCACATTTGGAGATCCGGGTAATGGCAGTGCTTATCCAGCTAATGGTATGTATTTAGTGACAACAGAAGGCGTTGTTTTGTTTGACACCCCCTGGGATACAACGCAATTTTTACCCTTATTACATCATATTGAAAAAAGCCATCATCAAAAAGTAGTAATATGTTTTGCTACCCATTTTCATGAGGATCGAACTGCTGGATTAGAATTTTACCGGAAGAAAGGAATTAAGACATACACCTCTAAATTAACGGATGAATGGTCGGTTAAAAAACAACAACCACGCGCTGAATTTTTGATGTTTAAGGATACATTGTTTCAAATTGGAACCTATCAGTTTGAAATGATTTATCCGGGACCCGGACATGCGCCTGATAATATTGTATTTTGGTTTGACAAGGAAAAAATTCTTTATGGCGGATGCTTAATTAAAAGTAAAGACGATCGGCATTTAGGAAATTTGTCAGATGCCAATATAGATGAATACGCCAACAGCTTGAAAAAATTAAAGATGAAGTGTCTAAATCCAGGTTACGTCATACCGGGTCATAACAGCTGGAGTGATCCTTCTTCGTTGGAGCATACGCTAAAAATGGCAGAGCGTGCTAAAAGAAAAAAGAAAAAGAAGAACTGATAATTGAAAGTAATACTTCTTTAATGCGGTGCAGTTATTGCTTTTTTATCACCCGGTGAAGAAATTGCCTTTTGTAGGGTATAAATGATTAATTTTGGAAGATATAAACGAATTGTCCTATGTCTGAAGAAATGAAAAAATGTCCGCAGTGTGAATGTCCTTATGGCTACGCTTTGCGCGACGATTTGTATTGTTGTCCGGAATGTGCCCATGAGTGGAATCCTGCTGAATTGGCGGCAGAAGGTGCATTGGTGGTGAAAGATTCCAATGGAAATATTCTTCAGGATGGAGATTCGGTAATTGTGATTAAAGATTTACCGGTGAAGGGAGCTACGGGTCCCGTTAAAGCAGGTACCAAGGTGAAAAAAATTCGTTTGGTGGAAGGAGATCATAATATCGATTGCAAGATTGACGGTTTTGGCGCTATGGCCTTGAAATCGGAATTTGTCAGAAAAGCATAAGGAAGAAATCCTTGAAGTGAATTAAAATTTAATGTATGGCAAAGCCTATTTCTACCTGTGTTTGGTATCATTCATCCTTGTCGTTATCCGACATTATGAATTATTACCAACGTATTTTCGCTGAGCAATTTTCATTTGGTTCGATCAATAAAATCAGTGATACGCCCAGTGGTGCAACTGAAATGTGCAATGCCGAATTATTAGGTAATTCCTTTATGTTTATTAAAACAGCTGAGGAACATCAGCCCATTAATGATGCCATATCATTTGTAATTCATTGTAAGGATCAACAGGAAATAGATAAGTATTGGGATTATTTTACCAATGAGGGGAAAGCATCTCAGTGTGGTTGGTGCATTGATAAATTTGGATTGCGTTGGCAAATCATTCCTGAAAATCTAGGTGCATTAATGGCGAAACCCGGTTCATGGGAAGTGATGATGAAGCAGCAAAAAATTGTGATTTCAGAATATTAATTGGAGATTATGACCACCACGCCAGAGCATGATGCTAAAATTGCTAAAATCACCTTTGCATCTGTTTATCCCCACTATCTGAACAAAGTGCTTAAAAAGGGAAGAACAGAATTGGAGTTGTTAGAAGTGATTGAATGGTTGACCGGTTTTAATTCGAAGGAAGTAGAAAAATTTATTCAGGAAAAAAATACATTCAGCGAATTTTTTAAGCAAGCGAAAGTAAATCCCAATGCTAAGCGTATCACCGGTGTGATTTGTGGATACAGAGTTGAAGAAATTACTACTGAACTGACCAGGAACATCCGTTATTTGGATAAGTTGGTCGATGAACTGGCAAAAGGGAAAAGCATGGATAAGATTTTAAGGAAGTAAGGCGAAGGTAAGTGGCCGACAGGATTTCTTTGAATGAGGAGTTGATACAATTTAATCCGAAATAAAAATGAACTACGCCATACATACTCCCCGTGTAGATCTCCAAATGGATTTACCACTTTATCTTCCGCTTGGATTTATTTTAATTGCATTACTTACTGTTTTTCTTTTTGTCCGCTCAGGCAGTAGTACTGTTTTAAGTTTAGTTGTTGTTGGTTGGACCATCCTTCAGTCGGTACTAGGAATTTTGGGTGTTTATCAGGACACTGAATCGCTTCCTCCGCGATTGATGTTAATGGGGATTTTTCCTGCTGTCATTTTTATTGTGTTTTTATTATCCAGTCATTGGGGCAGAAAAAATAATGCAGCCTTTCAGGCAGAACGATTGACCCATTTACACATCATTCGCATTCCCGTAGAAATTAGTTTATCTCTGCTTTATCATGCAGGTTTAATGTCGGTGTATATCACCTATGAAGGAACCAATTTTGATTTATTCTCGGGAATTACTGCGCCAATCGTAGCATACTTTATATTTCGGTCCGGGAAATTATCGAAACGCGTTTTATTGATCTGGAATTTTATTTGTTTGGGTTTGTTGCTAAATGTGGTTGTTACCGCCATTTTTGCATTTCCTTCTCCGTTGCAAAAGATTGCATTTGATCAACCTAATGTTGCTGTATTGTTTTTTCCATTCAACTTGTTGCCAACCTTAATTGTACCTCTTGTGTTATTGTCACATTTGGTAGTGATTCGACAATTGTTGAAGAAATAATGGATTGAATATTCTCTTGGTAAATGCTGTTCGATCAATGCTTGTTATTGGGTTTGGAGTTGAGTTTGTAGAATACAAATCCAAATCCGGCCACCAGGTGAAGCATAACGATGATAAAAATAATTGTTCCCATGATGATTAATTTTTATGCAATTACGGGAATGATTTGATTTATGAATGTGATTAAAGTCCTAAAGCGAATGATTGTCATCATATTTTAGGCTAAAAAGCAAGTCCTCGTTGTGTTTCTGCTTCTTAAGGGCCATTTTTTTGCCTTCTGGTTGCTTAAAACGACCGATTGTTTAGTTTGAAGCCATGTATGAAGCAAAATGAATAGATTTATTTGTCCT